>JANLSA010000190.1:0-3403 GCA_031362085.1 Bacteroidota bacterium
TGTAGCCGACACAATAGAATAAAAAAGACCTGTTAAACTGGCTTTCTAATTTCGTTCAGTTCAAATTTCATTTTTACATTAGCTCTTTTATAAACTGTGTTCTCAACCGGTAAATGCTGAAACCCGATTTTCTCATACAGTTTTATAGCAGCTGCTTGCACCGTATTTGAATAAAGAATAACTGATGTTCCACCCAATTCTTTTGCTTTATCAAAACTTGCAAAGCACAATGCTTCGGCTATTCCTTTACGTCTGAAGTTAACATCTACAGTCATCTTTGTAAATTCAAATGTGGCCGCATCCAATTTTCTCAATCCAACCGTACCGGCAACTTCACCATCATAAATTGCCATTAAGATTGCTCCACCCGTATTGATAATTGCTTCTTCCGGGTTTTGTAAAACATAAATATCAAAGGCTTCAATTTCAAAATTTTCTTTAATCCATGACCGGTTCAAACTTTCAAAAAAGGGTTGATGCTGCGGTTGATAATCTATAATTTCCAGCATGGCTTTATTTTCAGGAACAAAGATTGTACTATTTTTGAAAATAAAACAGATTCAGTTTTCGTATTTTTGACTAGATCAATTTAAGGCCTCATCCCGACCTTCTCCTCGCGGAGAAGGCCATCGAAACACAGCCCTAACTTACACAACCAGGCAGATAAATATCGGAGAGCTTGATATATGCAGAGTGAAGAACAGAAGTTGATGGGGTAGGACAAATAGTTTGGATCAGTAATACAGCGCTGTCCCTCTCCTACAGGAGAAGGATAAGAGGTCAGACGAAAATGTCTGACTCCGACCGAAGTGTCGGAGATGAGGCGAAAAATTACCAAACAAAACCCGATTGAAAAAAAGCAGCATGTGGTGCAATGCTGAATAGAATTACTTCAGTACAAGAGTGCGACCTGCCTTTGCCGAAACGGCTTCGTGAAGGCAGGCGCAAGGGACGATGATCGATGCAACAAGTTGACTCAATAAAAAATTCAAATATGCGAACAAACAATTTCTCAACCAATGACCATCTTTATATACAAGTAGCGGATGGTGTAGAAAAAATGATTGATGAAGAGATTTTAAAAATTGGCGATCGGTTACCATCGGTACGTGTACTGAGCGAAGAATATGGCATTAGTATGGGTACTGCGTTTCAGGCATACTATCACCTGGAAGGAAAAGGATTGATAGAAGCCCGGCCAAAGTCCGGTTATTATGTTCGGTTTAATCATCGCCGTTTTCCTGCACTACCACAAAACTCACAACCGGAAAACACTTCACATGAAGTGAGTGTGAAAGAAATGATTGCTTCGATTTATAAAGACATTACAGCCGATAATGTTATCAATCTTGCACTCGCTGTTCCTGATATTTCTTTGTTGCCCATTGCAAAAATAAATAAAGCTGTAATGATGGCGTTGCGGGAAGGAAAAGATCATTGCATCGGATACGAACATCCGCAGGGCAATGTGGAGCTACGTAAACAAATTGCAAAACTGGCATTTAACTGGGGTGGAAAAATAAAACCCGATGATGTAGTGGTAACAGCCGGTTGCCTGGAAGCAATAACCCTGTGCCTGCGTGCCGTAACAAAAAACGGTGATACCGTTGCTGTGGAAACTCCAACATACTTTGGTATTTACCAGGTAATAGAAAGTTTGGGATTAAAAGTAGTGGAGATTGCAACTGATCCCGCAACAGGTGTTGATCTTAAACATTTGGAAAAGGCGATTAAAAAGTTTTCAATTAAAGCATGTGTGTTTGTTCCGAATTATAATAACCCGCTGGGCAGTTGTATGCCCGAAGAAAATAAAAAAGAATTGGTAGAGTTGATCACTCACCACAATATTCCATTGATAGAAGATGATATTTATGGCGAATTGTATTTTGGAAAAACAAGACCGAAGACCTGTAAGTATTATGATAAAAAAGGGTTGGTGATGCATTGTTCATCCTTATCAAAATCACTGACACCCGGTTACCGTATTGGCTGGTCAATACCGGGCAAGTTTATTGAAGAAGTAAAAAATATAAAACGCATTCATAATATCAGTTGCCCTACCCTTACACAGGTAGCTATGACAAATTTTTTAAAAAATGGACGTTACGAATACCATTTAAAAAACCTGCGTCGTGCATTACATACCCAATCACTGAAATATATGCAGGCTATTATAAATTATTTTCCTGCTGATACAAAAGTGAGCCGGCCACATGGTGGTTTTATTTTGTGGCTGGAGCTAAATAAAAAAATAAATACATTTAAATTACGAGCCGAAGCCATGAAACATCAGATTGCAATTGTCCCGGGAAAAATATTTTCTTCGGGCAATGACTATTCCAATTTCATACGGTTAAGTTTTGGTAAACCGTGGAGCGATGATGTAGATTATGGTTTGATGATGTTGGGAAGGTTGATTAAGAAAATAGGGTAAGCATTATTTACTATGCTGAATTGCTACTATTGAACTTACGTTGCGACGCTCCGTTCATCTTTCGGTAATTCTATTGAACATTTGCAAATACTCTTTATTATAATTGAGTTCCATCGTTGTAATTCTGTTTTGTCAGCTTATAAACCATTTAACATTTTTCCCAGACAATTTCGAGCAAATACCTTTAACTTTCCTTAAAATCAATTGTTATGTTTACCAAAATAATTTTCACTGCATTGTTATTGTTTGCTACAATAACAACACAAGCTCAAACAAATTTTATATACACTCCGGAAAAACCCAAACCGGGAGATATTATCACCTTCACATATACACCAGCAGGTGATATTGCCAATACGATACTACCCGTAGAAGGAGTGGTTTATCAAAATGGCACAAGCAACAGAAAAGCCGATGATATTGTATTACAGAAGTTAGCAGGTAAGTATTCGGGTTCATTTACAATCGATACAGGAATGCACTTTATTTATCTCTCCTTTAGTGCAGATAAAAAATTTGATAACAACTTTAATGAAGGCTATACTATCGTTTTATATAATGATGATAAACCCCGCAGAGGGGCTTATATGGAAATGAGTGGCTTTTACCAATTTTCGGGCCGCCAAGCTGGTGTAGAATCCAATAATGAGAAGTCATTGGCTGCTATGGAAAAAGAATTTGAACTCTATCCAGAAAATAAAAAAAAATATCTCGGCAGTTATGTAAGGCTACAGACATTGTTGAAAAAAGATGATGCGCCTAAAATTGTTCAGAAAGAAATCGAGTCATTGTTAAAAGCCGGGTTAAAAGAGGAAACAGATTACTCAAACCTAGAAGCCCTTTACACTTTAGCCAAACTTCCGGAGCAGCAGAAATTTATTGTTTCAGTAAAGAAAGAAAAAATTCCCAATGGCAAATGGGTGGTTAATGAAACCATGAATAAATTCTACCAGGAGCAAGATGTAGAAA
>JANLSA010000230.1:0-4563 GCA_031362085.1 Bacteroidota bacterium
GAAGCAAGAATGAAAAAACTTGGGATTTTTAGAGAGAAAGCCTGACCGAAAAGTTATTTTATAAAAGCAGAAATTGCCCCGGTAATTTGCAAACTATTTTTATCCTGTACAAATGCAACAATCTTTAAATCCTTTGTCGTAAGATTTTGTGGAAATGCAAATTGAATGGTTGCATTTTTAAGATCAGCATTTTTAAACTCCCTTACAATATTAATATGTTTTAGTTCATGACCCCGGTTTTCACCACGTTTTACATTTGTTACTGCCATTAATTGTACCAGTGAAATCAGGAGTTGTTCATTTTTGGTCGCCCCCGTTTTTTTATATGTAATGTTTATATGATTTGCATTGTCTTGAATTGCCTTCAATTCGATTGTTGCTGTGTTTGATTTTTCATTAGATACATTAGCAAGTTCATCTTTAATCGCTTGCTTCAGTTTATTTTTGTCTGAGCCTATAAATTCTTTTTTACCATTCACTACTACTTGCGGTGTATAAATGCTGTTGAGGTTAAAATGATTGGCATATGCACTTTGTCTTTCCGTAAAAGCTTTATTACTGTATTCATCTTTCCATCCTAAATAATTCCAGTAGTCGACATGGAAGCCGAGAAAATAAACCTGATCTGAAAATTCATTTGAGAGCTCAATCATAGCATCATCAGCTGCAGGACAGCTGGAGCATCCTTCAGACGTAAATAATTCTACCACTGCAAAGCCGGGTTCAGTTTTTATTTCTCTGCTCTCAATATCAGATGTTACGTTTATCGAATTTCCAAAATCTGTAAATAAAAATGCGATAAATACTAACCGGGCTACATACGAAAATGAGATTATCGGAATCATGATTTATAGTTGTCGCTGTTTTAAGATATCTGCATAACGAACCGATGCGGGAACTGCCATTATTTTAGTAATATGAAAATAACTGACAGCGAATAATAAAATCCCAATTACAAATAATATTGTTTTTTGATTTTCATGAAACAGGGTTAATAAGAGTTCGCCACCAAAAATGAATATTGCAAAACCAAGTATACTGCCAATTCCAATTCCAACTACATACCAATTATATTGTTTTGGTTGTGGCAATAAAATGTTTTTATTCATCAGTACAATACTCCATCCCAGCCAGAAAGGAATATGAATGGGATTGAAAATGCTAAATAAAAACCCCGAAGCAAAAGGATGAAGGTTTGAATGTTGTTTTGCTTCGGAGATCACATTTACTTGTGCTGCGAAATAAAAGCAACCAAATGTCATGGCTATTAAAAGGAATGCTGTAATAATTTCAAGAATAAAGAATAATTTATGTTTTCTTGCAATCCAATTCATGGTACTTAAGGCAAACCGGACCACAATTATTTCTGCCAATACAGAACTGAAAGAATAAATAAATCCTGCTTCTACACCCTGCCTTGCAGTTATATACGTAGCAGCAATTGTCATAGTGCCCGGTGGCAACGAGCCCAGAAAGCTGATCAATGCTCCCCAAAATAATATTTTAAACGATTGATTCATTATGATTTCTCAGTAATCAATTTCAAATACTTTGTATTATCTCTAAACATTTGTAAACCCATCGAAGTATTCATATAGGGTTGTTTTTCCGGATGATGATTCATACGGCTGATCCGCCATAGAATTTTATTATGACGGATTATTTCTTTCCATGCAAAAAAAATAGAATGTTTGGGATCGTAAATATGGGTAGGTTCACTACCAGCTCCATTTAGTTCAATTATAGAAAAGTTTTTTCCCTCTTTCAATTCATCCCAGGTATTAAACCGTACATCCATTCTTCCAAAATAAAATCCATTAACTTTTTTACAAATGCCATCAATTGTATTCAGTAGTTCTTCGTCAATCAGGTGACTGTCATCAATAAATTTTGCACCACGTACATGATTGCCATACGGTACTAAAAGAAATTCTTCATCTTTTTTTAAAATAGAATTCAGCTTTTCTCCATATGTTTTTTTCAAAACAGGTAATTGTAAAACATACCGTTTGTCTTCATTCAATAATTGTTCAACAGTAGAAAGACCATTACCTGTAACAGTAAGAAACTCTTTTCTTACAATTCCTGAAATATGACCTTTCGTTTCGTTCGGATAGCGGTAATAAAATATTCCCACTTCATTTTTAAAGGGAATAAATTCCTGAACCAGGAAATCAACTTTTGAATGTGTTGCGTATTCAATTAAATCGTTTTCATTCTCCAGTTTTTTTACCGACATTCCTTTCATACCAATATCGGGTTTACCTATCATCGGATATTTTAAACCCCCTTGTTTAATGGTATCTGTTAATTCAGTTTGTGTGGTAGTTGTTTTAAATAATAGAGTGGGGGGATAATATGCTGACGGAATTAAATCATAAATTTCTTTTTTTGATTCCATCAGAAAGCCGCCGTTCTTAATGGTGGGATTGGAAGTATTGAAAAAGAAAAAAGACCTGGCTCTGAAACTTAACCAGAACCAATAAATAAAAGCCGGGCCATGTACAATATGAAAAGGCCAATACTCCCAATGGAATAATTTGATAAATAAAGGGTGATATGCAATCCTTCGAAACATTTTTATTTTATTTTTCAGCTGCCAGGGAAAAAAATGCTTCGTGAAGAAAGGATTTATTTTCTTTTAAATCCAGGTATTGCATTTTTGCTTTGTTAAGTGTCAGTTCAATGCTTGTAATGCTAACTGTTTGATGTAATCCGCCCCGGTACATTAATAAATCATTATGGCTGTCACCATCGCCAGTGAAACGGTGAAAGTTAATAATCGTTTGTTGTGATGGGGCGATTTGCTGATTTAAAAATTCAATAAACCATTTTTCTCTTTTTAAAATTGTTAACCCATCATACAAAGTGGCAGATGACCAGATGTATGCCTTGTACTTTGATAGTTGTTTTCCAAATTTTTCAATACCATCCCAGCGAAACTCAAACAAGGATTTATTTTGAAACAAAATCATAGTGAAGGGCTCAATATTTATTAAATCTATTTTAGAGAAAGCCGCCGAAGGCTTTTCATCAGCAAGTATATCTAATAATATCAGCCCACGACTTTTTCGGTATGGAGGTTCTGCAGTATGATTAATAAAAGCTCCATTTAATAAAACTGCAGCATCCCCGTTTTCTTTCATTACAATCCAGGTGCCGCCTGCATCTGTATCTTTTGGAAAAAGAAATTTTATACCCTTGTATTCATGTCTTGCGGGTGCCATGGCTTTTTTTCGGTTAAGTTTTTCATCACGGTTACTCGTAATGAAAAATTTATCTCCAACTGGTATAAAACTTACTGTGCACATTGCTGGCGGAATTTAACAGTTGAATAAGCAACGCCAAAATCTTCGGGTAATTGAACAGACGAAACTTCTTTAATGCCAACACGAATTAATGCCATATGATGAATGGTATGTTCCAGGTTGTACACTAATTCACGGTAATAGTTGGAAGGAACCGAAACAATTTGTACATCATCGCAATAATCTTCGGCTTCTAATATTAATTCTCTGTTAGGTTTTTCCAAATTATTAAAAACATCCATCATTAAATCCAACGCAAAATCTTTATCCGTTTCAATCCGGTAATCTCTTTTTCTTTTTTCATAATTCACCACCCCCATTACATATCCTTGTTCCAGGCAAAGAAATAATTCAAGAATATGCCGGAAATGCTGTCCTATGGTTGCATTCGTCAAAATACTGCTTTGTGCTTTGTATTCATCATTTGTAATTTGCCTGAGCGAATCATTCAATTGGGCAAAAACATGTTGAATTGGTTTTGTTAAAAGCATATGAGTTGTTTTGATAATTTATTTTAATTCTGCGCTTCCAAAAAGATGATTGTATTGCTGACAATGTATCAACGCATATTTATATTGCGTAAAATCAGGGTTTCCCGGAATTTCATACACCTGATTTCCCATCGTTGATTTAAGTCTTCCCAAATCTATATAATTTACAGGTAAAATTTCTTTTGAAATATACACATGCAGGTCAGGTCCGTTAGAAATATCAACATTTTCAAGTGCAAGGGTATGCATATTATTCATAGAGTAAATTTTTGCACTGCCTGAAACCCGGCCAAAAGGCCCGCTCATAAACATTCCCAATTTAGACTGTGAGTTAGTAGTTGTATCTACACGATCATTCAGTGGATTGGTTGGTGTATCTTGTTTTACACACGATGATATTAAAATCGAAATTGAAAGAAGAACGAATAGAGTCTTATTCATCTTGATTTGTTTTTTGGAAGTTTTATTGAAATATTTTTTGCCAGTTTGCATCCCCTTTAGTTTTCAGGTTAGTTTCATCTTTATTCCAGCTTTTGAGTGTATTATTAAATGCACGGTTATAGAATAAATACAATTTGCCATTAATAATTTTAAATGTTTCCGGATCTACACTAACCTTTTCACCTTTTGCACCCATAGCATAAGCACACCAACCGCCGTATTCTGGTTCATATTTTGCTGCATTTTTTTTAAACTCTTCTTTATTCTCTAGAGAGGAGAAATAATAAATAACCCCCTGGTGATATACAGACATGTTTTTATTT
>JANLSA010000252.1:0-9138 GCA_031362085.1 Bacteroidota bacterium
TTTGCAGTTCCGCTTGTATCAACAAACAAACCACACGGTTTAGCTACACCAATTGCATAAGATACTTGTACCAATACTTCATCGCATAATCCGGCAGCAACCAAATTTTTTGCTATATGTCTCGTTGCATAAGCAGCACTGCGATCTACCTTACTTGGATCTTTTCCACTAAATGCACCACCACCATGTGCCCCTTTACCGCCGTACGTATCTACAATAATTTTACGACCTGTTAATCCGGTATCACCATGCGGACCACCAATAACAAACTTACCAGTCGGATTAATATGATACGTAATTTTATCGTTGAACAATTTCTGAATTGTTGGTTTCAATTGTTTTTTTACTCTTGGTAAAATGATATTGATAATATCTTCCCGGATTTTAGCCAGCATTTTTTTATCCGAATCAAAATCATCATGCTGTGTAGATACTACAATCGTATCAATTCGAATGGGCGTATTATTATCATCATACTCAATCGTTACCTGGCTTTTTGCATCGGGGCGCAGGTAAGTCAATTCTTTTCCTGCACGACGTGTTTTAGAAAGTTCTTTTAAAATTTTATGAGCCAAATCCAATGCAAGTGGCATGTAATTATCCGTTTCTTTTGTAGCATAGCCAAACATCATTCCCTGGTCACCGGCACCTTGTGCATTTGCTTTGGCTTCAAAACTTAATTTCTTTACACTCCGGTCTACACCGCGGTTAATATCTGCACTCTGTTCGTGTATAGCTGAAAGAATACCACAGCTATTTGCTTCAAACATGTATTCAGATTTTGTATAACCAACTTCACGTATTACTTCACGGGCAATATCCTGAACATCAAGATAACTTTTTGATTTCACTTCGCCAGCTAATACCACCTGACCCGTAGTAACCAACGTTTCGCAGGCTACTTTGCTTTGAGGATCGTAAGCAAGAAAATTATCAATCAATGCATCGCTGATCTGGTCAGCTAATTTATCCGGATGACCTTCGGATACACTTTCGGAAGTAAATAAGTAAGGCATATTTTATTGTAGATTTATAAATTTCAAATTTAATATTGAGAGACCCAATCTTTATCTGATTAAATAACTTCTCGTCTATTTGACCAATTGACTTTTTTTAAGAGTTGCAAAGATAAGGTTGTGATAAATAAAAAAATCCCGTTGTTAGCGGGACTTTATACACATATCTTAATTTCTGTACTTATAATTTTGAATAAACAATTCGGATCCGCATTCTTTTTGTTGCATCGGCATAGTTGCCACCTGCTAATCTTACTCTGCCAATTGCGATTGATGTATTAAGGTTTATTGGATTTATAAAACCAGATTGAGAAAAAATATTTGGTTGATAAATATCAAACGATTGATAAGCTGTAAATAATCTTAATTCATGAAAAGGCTCTCTCTGGGTTAAAGCGTTTTGAACATAACGGGAAATATCAAATTTCCAAACCCGGATAGCATTGCCGGAGCCATCAACACCTATTTTGCCAAATGAACCAAAACCCAATAAATTCGAATTACCGCTTTGAGGATCATAGCTAAAATCATAGGGCATATACCGGTAATTTTTTAATGCGGTGTCTAAAACATCCAGCATTAACCCGGTTGGAGCTGCAAACATCGCATCTGACAGATGATATACTTGTTCAGCAATTAACTCTGCCCGATGTACAACACGATTTGATACATTAAGTAAGTCTGGAATTTTTATTTTTGTAAATGTGCCTGGTGTATTTTGTAAGTAAACCAGGTCATCTTGTCCACCACCAAAAGTAGAAAAAGCAGGCGAACCAATATAATTATTACGGGTTACATAATTTGCATTTGCACTAACTGCATTAAATGTAAAATAGCGTACAGTTGTATCTTGTCTTGGCAAATTTTTGAACCGGTAGTATATAGCCAGTCTTGTTTTCCCACTTGCCAGGTCAAAACCCATTAAGGCATTTCCACTAATTGATTCGATTGCAAAACCTTTGAATTTCGAACGGAATGCTGAGTCACTGAAATAAGCACCTGTTGCAGATGAATCATATTTCAACAATCGGTCTCCAAAGCTATTATCCAGTTTTATTCTTAATTGGTTTTTAGTTGTATCTCTAAATGCTTTTATAGAATCGTTTAAAATACTTGGTGCAAATGTTTTTTGACCAAGAAGAGTTGATGTCGGGAAACTTACATTACGGATAAGATAATTTGAATCATATTTAAAAATACTAGTAGCTGATTGAGCCATTTCGAAAACTCTTACAGTTTGTAAAGCATTGGTATCTCCAAATGTTTGCACATAATCCAAAATCGCCACTACGGAGTCAATAAATAAACTGTCGCTATGATTTTCAAAAGCATATTTATAATTCAGCGGTTTTAATTGCAGGTAAATTTTAGCATCGGTTGATCCAAACAGAGGATCGTTACTAATTTTTCCCAGAACATGAATTTCCGATTTTAGAATACGAAAAGAATCGGTCAACAACCGGTCAGCAGATGCAAGTCGAAAACTATCGTTGTAGGTTTCAACTGTAATAAGAGTATCAAATGTATTTATATTGTCAACCGCAGGTATCAAACCATCACCCAAATCGGTTGTTTCATTTATTCGTGTGCACGAAGAAACCAATAAACTAAATGCAACTATGAAAACGGGGAAATAAAAAAAAGAAGATTTTCTATTCACAAAAAAGATTTATCAGGGGTTAGAAATTTTACTTGGCAAGGTCGTTATACAGTTGCAAATAGTCTGTTAAATCAGATTCAGGATTATACAACAGGGTTTTCTTTCCTCTCACTTTGGTAAATTCTTCTAGTAATTTTTTTTCTATTTTATCTGAACCGAAATGAATTGCATCTGCATAAGTGGCACCACCACGAAACATGGCTGTATTATTGGCTTCTTTAAAAACTTGCAGATCGGTATCTTTTATAGAAGGGTGTATCATTGCCTTCTTCAGAAAATCACTTCCCAGTTTTTCTTTGAACGTATTTTGACCAATCGTAAACAGTATTTTGCTTTGACCAAATACAGGTTCTTTTTTATATACTGTTTTGAGATAGGCAGGAATTAATCCGGTCATCCATCCGCTGCAGTGAATAATATCTGGAGGCCATCCGAATTTTTTTACCGTTTCCAGGGCTCCTTTGCAAAAAAATACGGTTCGTAGTCCATTATCATCATACCATTTCTCTTCTTCATCGTTAAAAACAAATTTCCGTTTAAACAGCTCTTCATTATCTAAAAAATAAACCTGTAGCCTTGCGTTGGGTAAGGAAGCTACTTTTATCTGAAGGGGCATATCATCATTATCTACAGAAACATTGATGCCTGAAAGCCTTACTACTTCATGTAAACGATGACGTCGTTCATTAATCGTTCCGAAACGGGGCATAATACACCGTACTTCAAAACCACTATCGTTCGATTTTATAGCCAGTTTATTTACAATCTCAGAAAATTCTGTCAGCTCCAGATAGGGTGACATCTCGTTTGCAATAAATAAAATTCTTTTCTTTGCTGACATGTTACTCAATATTTAATCAGAGGCGTTTTTTACAAAGGTGGCAAAGGTAATCTTTTTAAAGTGAATTACATTTATCAAATTGAATCCTAACATAAAGCAAAACAAAAAATGATTTTATTTAAAAAGGCAACTGAGCTATCCGAATATCTTGATGCTCAGAGAAAAAATGGAAGGACCCTTGGCTTTTGTCCAACGATGGGCGCATTGCATGCAGGACATATCTCTTTAATTGAAACTTCTAAAAAATCGAATGACTTAACAGTTTCGAGCATTTTTGTAAACCCCGCTCAATTTAATAATGCCCAGGATTTTGAAAAGTATCCGGTAACAATTGAACGTGATATCGAAATGCTGGAAGACGCTGCCTGTGATATTTTATTTATCCCAACTGTAAAAGAAATATACCCGGACGGATTTATTCATCTTAAAAACTATAAGCTCGGATTTATAGAGACCATATTAGAAGGAAAATTCAGGCCCGGTCATTTTCAGGGAGTTTGCATGATAATGGAAAGGCTTCTTAAAATTGTATTGCCACAACATTTATATCTTGGTCAAAAAGATTATCAGCAATGTATGGTAATAAAAAAATTAATTAAACTGATTGAGTTGGATAAAATCATCACGACTAATATCTGCCCTACTCTACGGGAAAAAGATGGACTTGCAATGAGTAGTAGGAATTTAAGACTCAATCCTGAAGAAAGAAAAAAAGCAGATTCAATTTTCAAAGCACTATCATTTATCATGACAAATTTTGAAGTAGAAAAAACTGAAGTATTAAAACAAAATGCAGTTTCTATCCTTAAAGAAAATGGATTTACTGTCGATTATGTTGAAATAGCAGACGCCTCATCACTTGAAGAAATAAAAATCCGGAATGGCAAACAAAAACCGGTTGCACTTGTAGCTGCTTTTTTAAATGAAATAAGACTGATTGATAATTTAATCTTAAACTAAATTTTTAATGCGCAAAGTTCAATAGATTGCAGAAAAAAGAGATTGAATTCATTCCCGATTTATGAAAATTAATTTCAAATCTATACTTACGTATGTTTTCTTTTTTGCACTTGGGGCTTTTTTTGTTTGGCTTTCGGTAAAAGATATTAATAAAAAAAACTGGGAAGACATAAAATATGCAATAGCACATGGGAGAAAATGGATTATCATCCCTGTAATTTTAATGCTGCTGCTTGCTCATTATGTAAGAGCCATTCGCTGGAAGTTGCTAATGGAACCAATGGGATATAAACCCTCCAACTTTAATTCATTTGCAGCAGTTATGATTGGCTATTTAGTAAATATGGGTGTGCCAAGGTTGGGTGAAGTTTTCAAATGTACATTACTGGCAAAATATGAAAAAGTGAAATTTGACAAATTAATAGGTACAATTTTAGTTGAACGTGCAATTGATGTAATCTGTTTGTTATTCATTTTTTTACTTGCTGTCTTTTTACAAGGAGATATTTTTGGCCAGTTTATGATGGAAAAGTTGAAGGAATTTTTTCATGATAAAACGGGAAGCCTGTCCTATACAAAACTTATAATAGCTGCTGGTGCATTTATTTTTTTGTTGCTCGTTTTTTATATAATCATCAAACGATTTGGCCATATTGATATTGTTTCCAGGATTAAAGTAGTAATAAAAAATATATTGCATGGTCTTACTAGTGTACAACACCTGAAGAAAAAGAAAATATTCCTTTTTCATACAATTTTGATGTGGTCGCTTTATCTATTTTCTACTTATGCCGGACTATTTGCTTTGAAAGAAACAGAACATCTTGGACTCGCCGGGGCAATCACGGTATTAGCTGTAGGTAGCGTAGGAATGATTATCACACCAAATGGAATCGGCGCATATCAATTAATGATTGCAGGCTTAATGGTGCTTTATGGTCTAGATGAAAAAACAACAGGCACAGCTTCTGGCTGGTTGCTCTGGAGTGCTCAAACATTTATCATACTTGTTGGCGGACTTATTTGTTTTGCTTTAATTTCACGGTACAATAAAAAAAGAGCTACACTTGAAACAACCTGATATCATCTATACTAAAATTTTTTTATTACAAGATTTAATATGCAAGACCCGGGAATTGAAATTTTTTAAAAAAACAATTGCATTTACGAATGGGTGTTTTGATATTTTACATCAGGGGCATATTTATTCATTAAGCCAGGCTGCCAAAGAAGCAGATTATTTAATTGTAGGGGTAAATTCGGATGCATCAGTAAAAAAATTAAAAGGCGAAAGCCGCCCTGTAAATAACGAACAAAGCCGTGCATTAATTTTAGCGTCTCTGATTATGGTAGATGCAGTCATCATCTTTCCGGAAGACACGCCGCTTGCTTTGATTAAAGAAATTTTACCAGATGTATTGGTTAAAGGGGGCGATTATAAAGCAGCCGATATTGCAGGCGGAAATGAGGTAATTGCAAACGGTGGCCGAGTTGTTATTAATCCTATTCTGGAAGGTTTTTCTACCAGTTCCATCATTTCATCAGTGAAAAAAAAATAAGTTTTAAAAATTAATACCACGCATTCCCTCTCTTTTTTATCTTTATCCCTAAACCAACAGGCACCATTTTTATGAATCCCGAAAAAAAGAAAATTAATCCGAGAGATATATCCTGGCTTTCGTTTAATGAACGTGTCTTACAGGAAGCAGCAGACCTAACAGTACCTTTGCGTGAACGGGTACGCTTTCTCGGAATTTTTTCAAATAATATGGACGAGTTTTTCCGGGTTCGTGTGGCTACATTGAAAAGAATGCTGGAACTTGGCAATAAAGCAAATGAAGATATAGAAAGTAATGCCGATGGAATCCTGGAACAAATTCAAATGGTGGTATTAAATCAGCAAAGTGAGTTCAATCGGATCTGGGAAGGTGTAACGGAAGAACTAAAAAAACAAAAAATAAATCTTACTACTGAAAAAGAGTTGAATGACGAACAAAAAGAATTTATCCGGAATTATTATGATGAAGAAATAAGCCCGAATGTAATTCCGCTGATGATTGAAAGTATTCCAACGTTTCCAAACCTCAATGACCGTTCTATTTATTTAGCTGTTGTAATGTGGAAACGGGAATCGCCCATGAAAAAAAAATATGCAATCATCGAAATTCCGAGAGTAATTGAACGGTTTATAAAATTGCCTTCGCCAAAACCAGATGAATCGCATATCATGTTGCTGGAAGATGCAATCCGGGTAAACCTGCCTGAGATTTTTTCTTATTTTGGATATGATCAATATAACTCCGCAATATTTAAAGTAACCCGTGATGCCGAAATTGATATTGATAACGATATTTCCACCAGTATCATTCAGAAAATAGAAAAAGGTTTAAAGAACCGGAAGAAAGGAAAAACGGTACGTTTTGTTTATGACCGGGAAATGGATCCGGGTTTATTAGAATTTTTAATCCGAAAATTAAATCTTTCTAAAAAAGATAATTTAATACCCGGTGGCCGCATTCATAACTTCAGAAATTTTATGGATTTTCCGGAGGATGTTTTTAAAAATAAAAGTAAACGCCGGAAACCATTTGATCATCCGGCTATATCTGACCGACGTGTTTCCGATTTGATAATGGAAAAAGATGTGATGCTGCATGTCCCTTATCATTCTTTTAACCCCATCATTGATTTATTGCGTGAAGCGGCAATTGATCCGGATGTTACATCTATAAAAATTACCTGTTACCGCCTGGCATCGCAATCAAAAATTATCAATGCACTGATTAATGCAGTAAGAAATGGCAAGCAGGTTACCGTAATGCTGGAATTAACTGCACGATTTGATGAAGAGGCAAACCTGGAATGGAAAGAAAGATTAGAAGAAGAAGGTGTAAAAGTTTTGATTGGAATAGAACGGATGAAAGTGCATAGCAAAATTTGTGTAATACGAAAGAAAACAGCAGACCAGAATATCCTATACGGATTTATTGGTACCGGAAATATGAATGAGAAGACAGCCAAAATTTATGCTGATCATTTTCTGCTTACTTCCAATCAGAAATTAATGGCGGATGTAAACCGTGTTTTTGGATTTATTGATAACCCGGAAAACACCCAGCTATTAAAAGATTGCCAATACCTGATGCCAAGCCCCTGGTATAACCGAAAAGAAATTGTCAGGCTAATCGACAATGAAATAAAATTTGCCCGTAAGAAAAAAAACCATGCAGGTATTATTTTGAAAATGAATTCGCTAAGCGATGAAGAAATGATTTTAAAATTATACGAAGCAGCAAAAGCAGGAGTGGAAATAAAATTAATCATTCGTGGTATTTGTTGCATGCTTACTCAAAATCCAAAATTTGAAGGCAGAGTCACTGCTGTGAGTATTGTAGATGAGTACCTGGAACATGCAAGAGTCTGGGTATTCAACAACAAACACAATCCAAAAGTATTTATTTCATCGGCAGATTTTATGACCCGCAATCTTGATCATCGTGTGGAAGTTACTTGCCCGGTTTATCATGAAGAAATAAAAAAAGAATTGATTGATATTCTCAACATTCAATTGCATGATAATGTAAAGGCCCGATGGCTCAATAATGAATTGAACAATGATTATGTAGTGAATGGGAAAAAGAAAATACGTTCGCAGGTGGAAACCTATCAATACCTTTACAAAAAATTGAATCCGATTGAAACTGGCAGCAATTGATATAGGCAGTAATGCCGCACGACTTTTAATTACAGATGTAATTCCCGGCCCGCAGAACATTCCTGACTTTATTAAAGTAGCGTTGGTTCGTGTGCCACTCCGGCTTGGCTTTGATGTGTTTGATAAAGGAGAAATTTCAACAATCAAAGTTGAAAAAATTATCAAAACATTAAAATCATACAAACTTTTACTAGAAGTATATGAAGTAAAACATTTAAAAGCATGTGCTACTTCGGCTATGCGGGATGCGGTAAATGCAAAAGAGATTCTTAAAAAAGTAAAAGCAGAAACGGGAATTGAAATTGAAATCATCAGTGGCGATCAGGAAGCATCCCTGATTTATGAAAATCATATTGCAGATAGCATGACCGGCGATGAATCTTATCTGTATATAGATGTAGGTGGTGGCAGTACAGAACTTACTTTTTTCAGCGATGGAAAATTGGTATTTAAAAAGTCATTTAATATTGGCACAATCCGATTATTAAAAAATCAGGTAGACGAAGCGTTGTGGGATGAAATGAAAGAATTCATTAAGCTATCTACAAAAGGCTTTCATCATGTAACAGCTATTGGGTCGGGCGGAAACATTAATAAAATATTTTCAATTTCAAAACGAAAAGATGGCAAGCCACTTCATCTTGATTTGCTTCGTGATTATTTTAAAGAATTCAGTAATATGAGTTTGGGGCAACGTATCAGCTTTTATAAATTCAGGGAAGACCGTGCCGATGTAATTGTTCCTGCTCTACTGATTTATATCAATGTTTTGCGGTGGGCAGATGCACAGGAAATTTATGTACCAAAAATTGGATTGGCTGACGGTTTGATTCATACACTTTATGAAGAAGTGAAGCTAAAAGAAAATGAAGTGTGAATAAAAAATTTAAAAATATTTTATGACTGTAAATAAGGAAATAAAAAAAGAAACTACCAATACCTAACT
>JANLSA010000315.1:0-1977 GCA_031362085.1 Bacteroidota bacterium
AAGGCCATCACCTGAAAACCACGCATATTCAAAATTGCGGGAGTTATAAAAATTCCTGATGGCAGCAGCTTCAATGTCCGGCAAGTTTTTTTTTATGATATAGGTTTCCACTGCATTACTGTCTAAAAACAAATTATTGTACGCATTGGCAGAGGTAATACTCATATCCCTGACAAATACTGCATCTGCCGGGTACGACTGACTATTTTCACTTGTGGAATCATTATTCCCGTTTGTGAGGGAAGGCCCTTGCTGGTTACAGGATACAGCAAAGAAAATAACGAAGAGGATAAATATATTCTTGTTCATATAGCCCGTTAGGCAAATAGTATGCCCCTGCTTTGCACTATATTTAAATGTGGGGATTATATAAGATTTGCTTTTATTATGTAACAAGTAGAAAAATCTCTTAACGGGAAACATATTCACCACATGCGAAGAGCATACGATTTAATAAATAGGATCGTTCTGCGGAAAGATCCGGATGACTTTTACAAAACGGAATGTATAATATTTACTCAACGAACTAATGGTAACGCCGTTTGCTTTTCCCGAAGTGGAATGAATAAAAAAATATTCTCCATTTTCAGTTGAAGTAATGATACCCATATGACCCACTTCTCTGGTTGTACTATCTGTTCCGGTAAACAGAACAATATCCCCGGGTTTTGCTTCGGTAAGTTTTATCTCCCGCTCTACATTGGTGAAATCAATGGATGATCTTGGAACAGCAATTTTAAAATGATTGAATACATACGTGATGAAACCCGAGCAATCAAATCCAATGGCGGGATTGGATGAAGCAAATTTGTAGGGAATACCAATCAATGTATTTGCATAGGTTAGTAACTCTTCCGGTGTTGTTGAGCCGGTATTGATATGCAAAGAGCTGGAAGGAAAAATTAGAACTACAGGCGGACGAATAGCAACAGTATCAGCATGCACAACAATATTATTTTTAATCGGCACCCGTTCTATTGCAGGCTCCACAAATTCTTTTTTGGGACAGGAGGGAAAAAAGAGCAGCCATAGTATGAGCAGAGTGAACCGGATAGAGTTAAATTTTACGGCCATGAATAAAGCTAAGAAGATTTCCTGCACGCCGCAGGGTTTACTTTGGATCGGGTAAGACCCAAACGACGAAAAATCTCTTACTGAAACTGAGTTTGATTTATTAAATAGTTGCTTGAAGACCTGACTGCCGGAAAGGCGGGCAAGCATCTGGGCTTTCTTTTTTTTAACAACGAACCAGAGCAGAGTGCAATAACAAATGAGCCCAACAGCCTCTATAAACTTTCCAGTATATTCATAAATATCTTTTCTTCTGCTTCCAGATCGCAGCTATCATTTTTTTTAAAGGCTTCCATTTTTTCGAGCAATTTTTCCAACTTACCGTTTTCATACATTTCAGGGAGGGAAGGATGAACATAATATTTTTTACACACGGTTCTGCTATTGCCCAACTGCATAGAAACTTTATCCAGTACGTCCACTATTTTTTTCTTTGCTTCATTTTCATTTTCAAATGAACCCGTTTCTTTAAAAGCATTTAATGCAGCCACCGATCCGCACCAGGTACGAAAATCTTTTGTTGTAAATTCACCGGCTGCAATCGTTTTTATATAATCATTTATCATTCCCGATTCTATAGACTGCCTTTTACCTTCCTCATCTATGTACTGAAAAAGTTCTTTACCCGGAATATCACGGCATTGGATCACCATCTTTGATAGTTTTTTACTTTGTAAGGATACCCGGTGCTCCACACCCTTTTTGCCACGGAAGCTGAATTTAATATTACCAGCTTTTATGTTTACATGCCTGTCTTTTAAAGTGGAGAGGCCAAATGATCCGTACAGGTTTTCATAAAATTCATTGCCAATACGAATGCCGGTTTTTTCCATCAGGCTGATGACGAGGGCCAGCACTTTATTCATTGGTAATCCCGGCAGCGCAAGATCTTTTTGCAACTGCCTG
>JANLSA010000339.1:0-1509 GCA_031362085.1 Bacteroidota bacterium
ATGACAAATTCATTGATAAGTTTTTCATCTGTGATCACCAAAGAAGGGTTATATGTGAGGCGGGATATTATTGCCTTATTACTGGTGTCTGCCATATCATTCCATACATAGCCATTAAATATTTTTCCTAAAGAATTATAAAGAATATCGTTTCGGAGATTGCGTTCAATATCTTGCTGATTTAAAACCAGTTTAACGGCTTCGTTATCATAGATAGTAATACTGTCGGCAGCTTTTTTGTTTCGGATAAGCCGAAGGCTTCCCGAGCTTTTTAATTGTTGTATTGTTCTGTCATGGTATTTGAACTCATTGATCCTGCCCAGAAATCTCGCATAATAATAAATGTCGTTCAATTTGCTGTTGTCCTTATTTCTTAGCAAAAAAACAAGGGAATCAAAATAGTTAATATATTTTTTCCGTACACTATATGTTAATTGAAGTGAGGCAGTGTCCAGTTCCACATCTTTTATGAAAGAAGTGATATACTCTTTTTCCCGTTTATGCTCTACCTGGTGTTCCCGGAAATTCTCCGCCAAAAACCCACAGAACACAGCCAGAAATAACATTAAAAACTCCCAGAGATAATGTGTCCATTTTTTTCGTGGGGTGTGGGTGTGTGAATGTACTTCCATAAGATTTTATTTAATCATAACTATATTCTTTCTTAATCATTTCAATAAGCCTCAGGGCCCGTTCCCGAAGGGTAATAGCCGTACGGTTATAAAATTTTGTTGTAGAGGAATAATAATGATAGTTCAGCGATACTGTGTTTATATCTTTTGCATCAGCAGAAAGCAATACCGGTTTTACAGAAGGCTTGTTGATAAGAGTCCGCCTGCTACCAAAAGTCGTCTTTCCGATATTCATCATTTGCTGAAAAACATAGCTGTCAAATAACAAAGTATTCTTTTTATGAATTTCATCCATTTTCAGACGTAAAAGTTCTGTTTGGTTGGTCAGCCAATTAAAGGATACATAATAAGTGCCGATACTATCCAGTAATATTTTAGGTTTTATATACCGGAGCAACCCGGAACTTTTCAGTTGGTCAAAGGATTTTGAGTTGGTATAATAATAACCAAGATTAGCCGTAACACTTCGGGCGGCAAAATAAATATCCGGGGTATTTGTAATATCCGAATGTAACAATTCAATCAGTGAATCGGCCATTTGTGCACCGTACGTATTGCGGTCTAGCACCGAATCAAACAGCAATATGTCTGTTTGAAGATCGGCTATCAGGGAGTTCATATGTGTCTTCACTTCTTTTTTGTGAAGCATACCTTCCCTTAGATTTTCTGCATAAAATCCAAATGAGACAGCCAAAAACAACATGAGAAACTCCCAGAAATAATGAGCCCATTTTTTTCTTGCTGTATGTGAGTGTGAATGTACTTCCATAAATTATTTATTTCAGGTGATAATCTTTTTTGATAAGAGTAATTAAATCTTTCGCCATATTGAGATGGTCTTTCAGATTGGTCAAATGGGCTTGCCTGGCTATCTGGC
>JANLSA010000348.1:0-2203 GCA_031362085.1 Bacteroidota bacterium
GAAGATTTTACAGTACTTGCTGTTGCAGGCAATGCCGGTGCCGAACATAATACCAGTGAAAAAAATGAACACAATGATGAAAGAACATTGCAGCACAAATTTTTTAAAGAAATATTATCCTACATGCAAAATGCTGAGGAAGTGCATTTAACCGGTACCGGTACTTCGCAGGAACAGTTAATGCGTTATATGAAAGACACACCGCAGTTTAAAAATACCGTTACCCAGGAAAGCACTTCCAATAAAATGAGTGATGAAAACCTGGCTGCATATATCGGTGATAAGTTTAATTAAAGAGCATTTAATTAATTGATGATGCTGTGATGCGTGTCCCTCTCGCCTCAAACGGGATAACTGCATATCACTTCTTTTCATTCATACCCTTAGTGTGGGTGGTTTGAAATTTGGTATTTTACGTGTATCTAAAAAAGTATGAATATGGCAAATCAACCTAAAGACAAACAAGAAGAGAAAGACCGCAAAGAACCGGCATTGAAACCCGACCCGGAAACCCTGAATACAACCGACCCGCAGGATAATATGGAAGGGCCTGTATCTTCTATCGTAAAGAAGGTTAAAGAAAAAACTGAAGAAAACGATGAGGAATCAAAAGAAGAAGCCGACCGGAAAAAAGATAAAAATATGTAGTTATTGTTTTCCAGTTGTTATAGGCCAGCTATCTTGAAAACCGGGCTGCTGTACTTATATTTTTCTTTTGGTTTTGCTGAAGGAACCACATGATGGTAAAGCTTGGAATAAAATCAGTACCGGGTAATAATTCTTCAATGAAATTACCGATGCCACCGATGGCTCCTTTCCATCCTCCAAAGCTGGCATAGAAAATAATACCTGAAAGAGGTGCCCACACGATGTCCCCAATTTCTCCTAATAAAGGAACAGCATAAGTAGCATACCCGATTATATCCATTAGAATACAAAATATGAGTGAAGGTTGTCGTCTGTTCATACTTAAAAATATTTATGTTGTTCTATTCAAATTTGCTGCCGGATTTTTAACCTGGAAATAAACGGTGTGATTCGTCATCCTTTTCTACACCCATGTTTGGATTAATAAACCGCCCCGTACATTATACGGAGCGGTTAATAAATTAATGGACCACCGATTTATTCTTTTACAAATTTATTCCTGCTTAAAACAGTACCATCCCCAGAGGTTATTTTAATTATATAAAGCCCGGATGGTAATGTGCCGATTGGTAAGGCTGTATTATCCTGCTTAACCTTTTTTACAATTAACCGCTTACCATTGATGTCAAATACTTCAATCATTTTTTCTTTAGTATAACCGCTTATTGAAATATTTAATATCCCGCTTGCTGGACTGGGGAATAAATGCATGTTCATTTTATTGGTGCCGGTTGTAATCATTTCAGATTTGGTAGCTGTACCCGTTGTTATCTTTAACGTATAACACAGAGCAGCGTTATTGACACTTCCGGATGGATACACTTTTGCATAATAATCACCAGTAGTCACAGTCGTATTAATGGTTTCATTGCTGGTGCCATTTTTATTGGACCTTCCAATTCTTGTTCCTGATGCATTTAGTAAATCAAGATTATAATTGGCAGGCAAGGTTTGCAATGTAAGAGTGATGGTACCGCCAGTTGTAATATGAAAACGGTAATGATCTATATCATTAACAGGACTGATGGTGCCTTTAATATCAGCATTCAATGGTATTAATGCAGCACCACCTGTTGTTCCATTTGTAGAAATATCATAAGGGCCGGGGCAGGTAGTTGCCACACTTGTAGTAAACTGAGCCTGTGCAAATGCACCTGTTGCACCGGTACAATTAGCTCTCACTCTCCAATCGTATAATGAACTTGCTGTTAAGCCACTCAAATTTATTGAAAGCGAAGTGGTAGCTGTTGCCGCACTAATCCATGTTCCGGAAGAAGCGAGTTTATAATCAACCGTATAATTATTGGCACCAGTTAATGCAGACCAACTTACCGTTGCAGCGGAAGAAGTAATGGCAGATGAAATTAATCCCGTAACAGTTCCGCAGGTAGCAACTGCATTGGTAGTAAACTGCGCCTGTACATAAGTGCCGGTTGGAGCAGTGCAATTCGGTTTTACTCTCCAGTCATATAATGAACTGGCCGTTAAGCCAGCGAGGTTTATAGAAAGAGATGCAGTAGCGGTGGCTGCATTTATCCATGTTGATGATGAAGCC
>JANLSA010000379.1:0-5149 GCA_031362085.1 Bacteroidota bacterium
ACTTTTCAAAAAAGAAAAATGTACAGGAACTTGAACAGGTTGTAAGCAGCATGCAATTATCATCATCAAATGATTTTTATTATGAGTAAAATAAAATTATTAAGCCTCGCTGTTTTTGGATTATTACTTATCAACATTGGAATTCTCATGTTTCTATTTTTAAGAAAACCGATTCATCCGGCAGGGGATAGGCCAATGAAGGGGGAGGAAGGCCCAAAAAATATCATCATTGAACGTCTGAATTTTGATAAAGAACAGGTGGCACAATATGAAAAACTGATTCATCTGCATCAACAAAGTGTAAAAGAGCTGAATGGGCAAATCAGGGATACAAAAAATCAACTTTATTCAACACTGGCTTCCAATGCAGTAATCAACAAAGATTCTCTTGAGAATAAATTGGGCGATTTACAAAAGCAAATTGAAGCGGTGCACTATAATCATTTTGAAGAAATTAAAAAGCTTTGCAAACCCCGACAATTGGAAAAATATAATTCACTTACACTTGAGCTAGCAAAATTTTTTGCACCCGGAAGAAATTCTCAACAGCCACCAAAGGATTAATTAATAAAGCCCGTATAATGATTAATAAATTAAAAAATATGAAGTCTATATTCAAATTGTTATTTGCAACACCTTTGTTTGTTATCATCTTACTTGCCTGTAAAAAAGATAATAATGATAGTGGGGGAACTACTAATACAACGGTACCGGCTGTTTATTCTAAAATTTATGGTGCAACCAGCATAACATCAGACGGTAATTATATAACAATAAAAACAAGTGGCACTCCCGATCATAAGAGTGTTTATTATCCAACAACAAACAGCCTGTATGAAAATTTCAGTGGTACTACGTTCGGTGGAAATACATTTGCAAAAAACCCCAATTCAATTTCTACAAAAAATTATACATTTAAAATACCCTTGAACCCACAGCTTGCTTCTACGCACCAGACTACACCACTTGGTCCCATCGGTGTATCATTGAATGGTGTTCCTTTTTTCAACCAATATGCAGGGCCAAGTCAGCCATTGACAAATGAGGTTGTAAGTTTTGATCAATCCTGGGGTCACCCGGCTCCCGGAGGAATGTATCATTATCATGTAGAACCATTATACCTTACAACTGTAAAAGCAACCAAATCTTCTTTGCTTGGCTTTTTGCTGGATGGGTTTCCTGTGTATGGCCCCGAAGAAAATGGTGCAGCAGTAACAAACGCAATGCTGGATGCTTATCATGGACATACTCATGCAACAACCGATTTTCCCAGTGGCATTTACCATTATCATATTAATAACACAGATCCTTATATAAACGGAAGTGGATTTTATGGCACAGCAGGTACAGTTTCACAATAAATTTTTATTCTTTATTCTATTTGCAGGTTATGGATGTAGCTCATCCAAACAACCGCATAATGATCCTTTTGAAATACTGAATATTGATTCTGGAAATTTTAAAATTGAAAATGGTATTCTTCAGGAAAGTAGAAAGCCATTTACTGGTGCTATTTTTACTCTTCATACAAATCAAATAGATACTCTTGAAATAAATATGTACTTACAGGGTAAAGAGAATGGAGAATGGAAAAAATATTATGAAAAAGGAAAACGAAAAGAGATAAGAGAATTTGTTTCAGGGAAAAAAACCGGGGATTATATTGCCTGGTGGGAAAATGGCAACAAACGACTTCAATATACTTTTGTGAATGATGAGTATGCTGGCAATTGCAGGGAATGGAATGAAACGGGTATGCTTGTTAAGGAAATGAATTATATAAAAGGTCATGAAGAAGGGATTCAGCGCTGGTGGTACGATAATGGAAAAATAAAAGCAAACTATGTTATAACGGACGGCAGAAGATATGGGTTACTCGGAACAAAAAATTGTATCAATGTATCGGACAGTGTTTTTAAAAATTAATATTGTTTTGGTGTCGGCATTTTTTACCGGATGCTTTTCTGAAGAAAAAGCAGCGCCGCTTCCTTACTATAATACACCGGATTTTAATCCGCAGTTTATAAAAACTGCTCAGGATGTTTACGGCAAAATCACTCATACAATCAGTGCATTCTCATTTACGAATCAAAATGAAAAGCAAATAACAGAAAAAGATATTGAAGGTAAAATTCATGTTGCCAATTTTATTTTCACCAGTTGCGGAAGCATTTGCCCGGTAATGACCAAACACATGAAACTGCTTCAGCAGGAGTTTAAAGATAACGAAGATATTGTCATGCTTTCCTATAGTGTTGCTCCCTGGATTGATAGTGTAAACCGTTTAAAAAAGTATGCAGAGAATAATCAAATTACTTCTGCCAACTGGCATTTACTTACCGGTAGCAAAGCGGAGATTTATACCCTGGCCCGTCAGTCTTATTTTGCCGAAGAAGATTTGGGATTTACCAAAGACAGTACAGAATTTTTGCATACTGAACATATTCTACTGGTAGATAAAACCAAACGTATCCGTGGAATTTATAATGGTACTCTGCAATTGGAAGCAGAGCAGTTGATAAAAGACATTAAAGAATTAATGAAAGAATAAATCAGGCGTTATCTGCCAATAGTTTTTTTATTGCGTCATTTACAGAGACAAAAGAAAACGAGTTAACAGCATTGTCCATCATTTTTTTAATATCTTCAGTGCAAAGATTTCCAATCGAGCCCTCATGTGTATGATTAATTGAAGTTCCGTATTTAAAATTACCGGCTTCAATATCCATTCCTACTTTTTTATATGCATCACGAAAAGGCATTCCTGAATTCACTAATTTATTTACTTCTTCCACGCTGAACAGGTATTTGTATTTCTCATCAGCCAGTATCTCTTTTTTAATTTCGATATTACTCAGCATCAATCCGGTCATTTCAATACAATCTTTCAGGGTTTTAAAAGCAGGGAATAAATGTTCCTTTAATAGCTGTAAATCCCTGTGGTAGCCTGAAGGAAGGTTTGTGGTCATCATCATTATTTCATTCGGCAACGCTTTAATGCGGTTGCAGTGACTGCGAATCAATTCAAATACATCCGGGTTTTTTTTATGCGGCATAATGCTGCTACCTGTTGTTAATTCTGCAGGAAAAGAAATGAACCCGAAATTTTGGTTCAGGTATAAACAAGCATCCATGCTTAGTTTAGCAAGTGTGTCTGCAACATTTGCCAGGGACTGAGCAACAACCCTCTCTGTTTTACCTCTTCCCATTTGTGCATAAACTACGTTATAATTTAAATCATAGAAGCCAAGTAGTTTTGTGGTTAACACCCTGTTGATGGGAAAAGAAGAACCATAGCCTGCAGCAGATCCTAGTGGATTTTTATTTGTTATGTAGTAAGCTGATTTTATAGCAACCATATCATCCACAATACTTTCAGCATAAGCGCCAAACCATAAACCAAAAGACGAAGGCATGGCTAATTGCAGATGCGTATAGCCAGGCAATAAATAATCTTTATATTTTTCGCTTTGGGTTTGCAATAATTCAAAAAGCGATTGAATATTATTTACTAGTTCTTCCAGTTCACTTCTTAAAAATAATTTAATGTCCAGCAACACCTGGTCATTGCGGCTTCTTGCACTGTGAATTTTTTTACCGGTATCTCCTAATTTCTGTGTTAATAGTAATTCAATCTGCGAGTGAATATCTTCAACATCATCCTGTAATTTGAATTCCCCTTTCTGTATTTGTTTGTAAATCGTTTTTAATTCTTTCTGCAATTGTACTAACTCCTCTTTAGTAAGCAAGCCAACCGACTCCAGCATTTGAATATGCGCCAAAGAACCCAATACATCAAAAGCAGCAAGGTGCAAATCCATTTCTCGGTCTTTACCAACCGTAAATGTCTCCACTTCTTTTAAAGATGCTTTATCTTTTTGCCAGAGTTTCATACTAATTGATTTAATAATTGAATATACAATTCAATACCGGTTTTTATTTCATCCAGATAAATATACTCATCGGCAGTATGGCTTCTTGCACTGTCGCCGGGTCCTATCTTCAATGTTGGAAAATTCATTAATGCTTTATCGGATGTAGTAGGAGATCCATAATACGTTCTTCCTGATTTTAATCCGGCCTGCACCAAAGAATGATTTAATGCAATTGATGATGAACGCAACCGGGTGCTTCTTGCGTTTACATCACATTTTACATTTGCTTTTATTGTTTCCAGAATTTCTTCGAACGAATACAATTCATTTACCCGGCAATCCACCACAAACTTACATTGCGGAGGCACTACATTATGAGCTTTGTTTTCTGTTTCAATAACGGTTACACTCATTTTTACCGGGCCTAACAAATCAGAAACTTTGTTAAAGCGGAATGTACTGAACCATTCAATATCTTTTATTGCTTGATAAATCGAGTTTTCACCTTCTTCTCTTGCGGCATGTCCCGCTCTTCCATTTGAAGTACAATCTAAAACCAGCAAACCTTTTTCAGCCACGGCCATATTCATTTTAGTTGGCTCACCTACTATTCCGAAATCAATTTTATCCAGGTGTGGAAGCAGTGCTTCTATACCATTATATCCGGATATTTCCTCCTCGGCAGTTGCAGCAATAATAAAATTATATTTCAGATTTTGTTTTTCATAAAAATAAATAAAGGTGGCTATAAGTGACACAAGGCATCCACCGGCATCATTACTGCCAAGACCATACAGTTTTCCATCTTTTTCAACCGGCTTGAAGGGATCAAGTGTATATCCTTTATTCGGTTTTACTGTATCATGATGTGAGTTTAGTAAAATCGTTGGTTTGCCTGCATCAAAGTATTTATTTTTTGCCCAAATATTATTTAAATAAACATAAGTCCTGGCTCCCTGTTTGAGTAAAAATTGCTCCAGTATATCGGCTGTATTCTGTTCTTCTTTGCTGAAAGAAGGGGTGGCAATTAATTGTTTTAATAAACTGATTGCATCAGTTTGTAATATGGAAATGTCTTTACTCATTACTTATTGTTGTTCCAGTAACGCCATCAATTAATTTTTCTAATTCCTCTGCTTTACCGATTATTACTTTTTTTACACCGCTATTCAATGCTTCAAAGGCATTATCCAGTTTAGGAATCATGCCCGCAAATATTTTCTGCTCTGCTTTTAACTGGCTATAATAATCCGGATTGAGTTTATTGATAACAG
>JANLSA010000398.1:0-19763 GCA_031362085.1 Bacteroidota bacterium
GTGAATTTTAAAATTGCAAAAGAATTTACTGATACAATAAAGGAAAAAGCCCTTGGTGAAAAAGTGCTCAACGCCATCAGTCCCTCGCAATTGATGGTAAAGATTGTAAAAGATGAATTGGCAAAACTTATGGGTGGGGAGGAAGCTCCATTCAATGCAAAAGGGAGCCCGGCTGTAATTTTAATAGCAGGCTTGCAAGGTTCGGGTAAAACAACTTTCAGTGGAAAACTGGCTAATTATCTTAAAACAAAAAAAGGGTTAAGCCCGATGTTGGTGGCGGCTGATATTTACCGGCCAGCAGCTATGGAGCAATTAAGAATTTTAGGAGAACAGATTGGTGTGGACGTACATATTGAACTTGAAAATAAAGATGCAGTTTCAATTGCACAAAATGCAATAAAAGAAGCCAGAAGTAAAAACAAGAATGTTGTAATTATAGATACGGCTGGCCGTTTAGCCATTGATGAAACTATGATGACTGAAGTGGCGAATATTAAAAATGTAACTAAGCCCAATGAAATACTTTTTGTTGTTGATAGTATGACTGGGCAGGATGCAGTGAATACAGCAAAAGCATTTAATGATAGGTTGGATTTCACCGGTGTTGTTCTTACAAAACTCGATGGTGATACGAGGGGTGGTGCTGCTTTAACAATTAAATACACAGTAAACAAACCTGTGAAATTTACAAGTAGTGGAGAAAAAATGGATACCCTGGATATTTTTTATCCTGAAAGAATGGCGCAACGGATTTTAGGAATGGGTGATATAACGACGCTTGTTGAAAAAGCCCAGGAGCAGTTTGATGAAGTTCAGCAAAAAAAATTAGAATCAAAAATCCGGAAAAACAAATTTGACTTTGCTGATTTTAAAATGCAATTGGAACAAATAAAGAAGATGGGTAATATGAAAGATTTGCTTGGCATGATTCCAGGCGTTGGCAAACAAATTAAAGATATTGAAATGAACGATGATTCATTTAAAGGAATTGAAGCAATGATTAACAGTATGACAGCTGCCGAAAGAGCTGACCCGGATTTAATTGATACAAGCCGCAAAAAAAGAATTGCAAAGGGTAGTGGCAAAGATATTACGGAAGTAAATAATTTTATGAAACAGTTTGATCAAATGCGTGGCATGATGAAGAACATGAATAAGATGAATATGTTTGGAAAGATGATGCCGCCGGGTATGAAACGTTAAGAGGTTGTTTTTTGAAAGATTGAGAATGTCAACTAGTTTTCAGTCGCAAAATTCTCCGTCTTTATTTCATTTTCCTGTACAACCGCTTTTTCATCTTTACCATAATTATAAAAAGAAAGTACAGCCCTGCGTAATTGTTCTGCCAGTAAAAATTTTGGATTGTTGGTGCTATAGGCAAAACCAGTGCGTTCATTGGGATTAAAATCTTTTGCACATAAAATATCATACACATTAAAAAAACCCAGTTTCCCGATTTTCAGCAATGGCTTTCTTCTTACCAATATACTGCTGAAGACTTCGCTCTTCTTTCTCATTTTTATTCCAATACAAACTCCGAATGTTCTTGTATCATCCTCACTGAGATATTTCACCAAATGTTGTTTTAGTTTTAATCCTTCCAGGTTATTATCCTCTACTTGAAAATTTAATTCATTCGCAGCATGGCGTACATTGATTTGATATTTATCAAGCAGGAAATTCCAATCTTTCCTGTTTTTTTCTTCAATCCCTTTTATGATTATTGTTTTCCAGGGCGTAGAGCAAAGTTGATCCAGATTTGTTTCCAGACAAAGCAAGCAAACTGCTTTTAAAAATTTTATACTGAACAATTCATCTCTGCGATAAATACCGAGCCAATATTTTTCTTTGTATCTGTTTAAGCCTTCATAATAAGGAAGTTTAAAGCCGGGTAAATCCAGCGGGGCATCTGACTGTTTTTTGATATAAGCTTCTTTGTTTATCAATTCAAATAGCTCATCGCCATTTGCTTTTTCATTATCATAAAATTTATCGGCTTGTTGAAATATCTGTGCCTCAATTTGCCGCGACATTTTTCCAATTTCACTTGTATAAATCACATCTTTCCATTCATACACAACATTTGTTTTTGGAAACCTGATAAATAAATGCCAGTAATGATCAACCGATGGAGATGCCACCCAATTAATATTGCCTGTAAGCAATGGTGTAAAACTTTGGTTGGTATCGCTGATATTAATTTTTAAGCGTGGTGCATAATCAATAGTATCAAAAATGTCTTTATAGATTCTTTCGCTTAACCATGTGTTTACAATAAAAACTTCTTCTGCGGGATAGGAGCTGATAATATTTGGGTGCTCATCATTATTTACTTCATAAATAATTCCCAGCGTATCGAGTTCTGTAATCAGGGTTTTCAATTCTTCAATTGCCACATCAAACAATAATTGTTGCCTTAAACCAAATCGTACATACAATATTTCAAACTTGCTTACGGCTACTAAAATATTGTACAGTTGACCCGGAGAAATTATGCCTCCTTTAAAATTAATTTTTATTGTGTTGATGTTTTTTAATCTCATGCTGCGAAAATACATACAGAAAGGGTAATTAATTTTTGTAACAGAGAAAGAATATGCACCCCATCTTTTAATAACTAACACTTGTATTTTAAGGATTTAAATAATACTTTCTGAAAAGACAAAACGGTTTTTTGTTTAAGAATATCTAATCCTTACTTTTGCTTAGTCTACCAAATAAGTAGATTTTATGATGGAGGTCTGCTATCAGTAAAAAATAATTGAGGCGACAGCATATTTAAATACGAAATTCATGCAAAGTTTTCAAACAGAATTAGAAGTTCTCCCAAATAAAACAGGGCAAGCCTTAGTTGAAAAAGATATTATAGACTTGGAAAAAAAAATTCATCTTTTTCGAGAAGGAAAGATGGATGAAGAAAAATTCAGAAGCCTTCGCCTGGCCCGGGGTGTGTATGGACAAAGACAAGCTGGTGTTCAAATGGTACGAATTAAATTACCTTATGGTAAAATGACTCTGGCGCAATGGGAACGAATTTCTTTTGTGTCAGACGAATACTCAACTGGTAATCTGCATTTAACAACCCGACAAGATATACAAATACATTTTGTAAGCCTCGATCGAACACCGGCGATGTGGGCCGAGCTGGAAAAAGACGATGTAACTATTCGTGAAGCATGTGGCAATACGGTTAGAAATATTACTGCATCGGATATGGCGGGCATTGATCCCGAAGAGCCATTTGATGTATCACCTTATGCTCATGCTATGTTTGAATATTTTCTGCGCAAACCCCTTTGCCAGGAAATGGGAAGGAAATTTAAAATTGCTTTCAGTAGTAGTGAAAAAGATACAGCCCTTGTTTTCATGCACGACCTTGGAGCTATACCAAGAATTAAAATTATAGATGGGAAGGAAGTCAGAGGGTTTAAAATTTTGATTGGAGGGGGATTAGGAGCACAACCACATTTAGCTATAACAACACATGAGTTCTTAGCAGAAGATTTATTAATACCTTACTTAGAAACTGTACTAAGAGTGTTCGACCGTTACGGTGAACGCAATAGCCGGCATAAAGCAAGAATAAAATATCTGATTCAAAAAATTGGCATTGATGCTTTCAATGAATTGGTGGTTGAAGAACAAAAAGCATTAACCCACCAAACGTATAAAGTTGATTTAAGCAAGTTTAAAATTGCTGATAAAGAAAACACTCAACACTCAATATTCTCCAAAGGAGTCCTCTCGGACAATATTCAATATTCAATTAAAAATCCATACCAGTTCGAACTTTGGAAAAACACGAATGTTGTTGAACAAAAGCAGAAAGGCAATTTTGCCGTTTATATACGAGTACCCAACGGTAATATCAGTTCGGTAAGCAGCCGCAACTTGATTAAAAAATTAAAAGAGGTAATTGCTGATGATGTTCGTGTGACTATTAACCAGGGATTGCAATTTCGGTTTATTAAACCTGAACATCTTGAATATGTTTATCATGTTTTGGAATCAGAGGGTTTTGCTACTCCTGGTTTTGGAAGTGTAGCCGATGTTACAAGTTGCCCCGGAACGGATACCTGTAATCTTGGTATCAGTAACAGTACGGGTACTGCCTTGGTATTATCTGAAGTAATTGAAGAAGAATTTCCTGAATATTTATATAACAAAGAAATTGCAATTAAGATAAGTGGATGTATGAATAGTTGCGGGCAACATGGAATGGCATCTATTGGTTTTCATGGAAGTTCGTTGAAAGCAAAAGGTCAAGTGTTGCCAGCATTGCAAGTTTTAGTTGGTGGCGGAGTATTGGGAAGCGGGGAAGGCCGTATTTCTTATAAAGTAATTAAAGTACCAAGCAAACGAGGACCCGATGTTGTAAGAAGTATTTTGAATGATTATAAAGCCAATGCACAAGAAGGCGAAACTTTTTTAAATTACAGCCAGCGTAATGGTAACAGATATTACTATGACTTATTAAAACCGCTTGCCAGTTTAGAAACATTACAGCCTGATGATTATATTGATTTTGGTCAGCAAGAAAAATTTTCTACAGCAATTGGAGTGGGGGAATGTGCAGGTGTGATGATTGATCTGGTAGCCACATTAATTTTAGAAGCCGAAGAAAAAATTACAAACAGTGAAGAAGGGCTGATAAATGGAAAATGGGCAGATAGTATTTATAATGCCTATTCAGCTCAAGTCCACACAGCAAAAGCTTTATTGTTGCAGCAGGGCGTTCAATGTAATACACAACAGGGTATATTAAATGATTTTGATAAGCATTTTTCATACAATAATTTATACAGTAAAAATTTTAAAGCAGATGTGATGCGGATGAATGATAAGGAACCCTCTGAGGCGTTTGCCAATAAATATCTGCAACAAGCAAAAGCATTTGTTGAATTTGCAAAAAAATACAGGGAGCTTGCGATTATTGCCGCGAAATAAAAACTCAAGTATACTTCTGTATTGAAAAATTAGCTTGCTCAAAAGAAATTGTTTTCTTGAAAGCATCGATTTTTCCATCTGAGAATTTCACTCAACCCAATATCTTCTATTACTACTCTCATAGTATAGTTCTCCACAGGTGTTAATCATTTTATTTCAGGCAGTACATGTTTACAACTATTTTTCGGGTACTTTTACGCAAATAAGTTCCTTTACTAACTGAAAACCAATACCACAATGTCGACCCAACAAATAAAAGTTGCAATTGCTGATGATCACAAAATTTTTCGTGATGGTATTCGAATGGCACTTAAAGACAAAGACTACCTCAATATTCTATGGGAGGCAGAAGATGGAAGAGATTTGATGCACAAACTAAAAATCAAAATGCCCGATGTAATATTAATGGATATCCGTATGCCAGAGATTGACGGCATCAATGCTATTAGTATCATTCGGAAGGAATATGAAGCCCTGAAAATAATTGTGCTTACGATGTATGATGATCAGGAGATGATAACAAAGATGATGGAAATGGGGGCCAACGCTTACCTGACAAAAACAACGGACCCTGAAGAAATTTATCAGGCTATTCTCACCTGCATGAACGATGATTTTTATTTTAACGATCTGGTGAATAAAGCAGTGCTTCTAAAGCTGCAACATAAAAAAACGGTTCGGCAGTTTTATCCCAACCCGATAAAATTTAATGAGAAAGAATTACGCATATTGAAACTTATTGCCGAAGACAAAACGACGGATGAAATTTCGAAAGAAGTTTTTTTAAGCCCACGTACTATTGAGACAATCCGCCAAAATATGAAGCAGAAAGTAGGGGCAAAAACAATTGCTGGTTTGGTAATGTATGGTATGCGGCATAAATTGTTAGAGTAATGCCTGTCCAGGCTCCCTAATTAAAGGGGGATTATGACGGGGAATTAATTTTTTTTTCTTGAATAAAATTTTTGACCTAAGCATTTGAGTTCGATTCCGCATCACTTGTTCAGGATGACATGGATTTTGTTAAACTGCATATTGTTAAAAATCATTCTGTTTCTTTATTCTTTTTTTTTATTATTTGAAAAAATAAAATGAGTAATATAAACGACACCTATTTCGACGGACTTTATAAGCAAATCTGGAAAACAATAATCCCTGCCGAACTTACAGTTAAGGAAACAGATTTTATGTTGCAATATTTTAATCTGCAACCGGGTAACCGGCTGCTTGATTTGATGTGCGGTTATGGCCGCCATTCATTAGCACTTGCTAAAAAAGGAATAGAAGTAACAGCAGTTGATAATTTACCGGATTACATAAATGAGCTAAAGATAAATGCCGAATCTGAAAAACTGCCGGTAAAAACAGTTTTAAAAGATGTGATCGAATTTCAACCCGAAGGCAGATATGATTTAGCAATATGTATGGGTAATAGTCTTCAGTTTTTTAATAAGGATGAACTGATGAAATTGTTAACTACAACTTCTTTTCATTTAAAAACCGGTGGTCATTTTCTAATCAATACGTGGAGTATTATGGAAATTGCCGTAAAACAGTTTAGAGAAAAATCATGGACAGAAGTGGATGATCTGAAATTTCTGATTGATAGTAAATTTCTTTTTTCCCCCAGCCGGATAGAAACAGAACACCAGATTATAGCACCTGATGGAACTACAGAAATAAAAGAGAGTGTAGATTATATCTGGAGCTTGAATGAAATGGAAACGATACTTGGACAGGCCGGTATGAAAATGAAAGAAGTATTCAGTATACCGGGACGAAAGAAATTTACACTCGGCGAGCCAAGAGCATATATTGTGGCGGAAAAAGCATAATTGGTAATAGGAATTAAAATAAATACACAATATCCCTTTTTTTATTTTTTAATCGAATTCTTGTGATTCAAAAAACCTGCTGGCAAATTGAAATTTGCAATCTTCAATTTGAAATTACCATGTAACTTTAGTTACGTATGCGGAAACAACTAATATTAATATTGCTTTTGTTTATCGGAGCAAAATTATTGGGTCAAACATGGGCTGATAATGTAGCTCCTATTATTTTTTCAAAATGTGTAAGTTGCCATCGCCCAAATAGTATTGCTCCGTTTTCGTTACTTACTTATACCGATGCATTTAATAACAAAAATTCAATAAGTACGGCAATAACTGCGAAGCATATGCCACCCTGGCCGCCTGATGATAACTATGTACATTATACGGATGCAAGAATTTTAACTACTGCACAAATAAGTACAATTGTTAATTGGGTAAACGCTGGAGCACCTTCCGGAAATTTATCTATGGCACCTGCACCGCCAGCACCGGTTACAAATCAGCTTGGTATTGCTGATGTTGTATTGCGAATGCCAAACTATACTAGTACAGCAGCTACCGGGGATATTTATCAATGTTTTGTTTTGCCATTACGGTTGGGAGCTGAAAAATATATTTCGGCAGCAGAAATTATTCCTGGAAATAACTCTATTGTTCATCATGTATTATTATATCAGGATACTACCGCTAATCATGCAGCACAACAATTAGATATTGCTACACCAGAACCCGGCTATACAAGTTTTGGTGGTATAGGAGTTAACAGTGCTGTGCTATTGGATGCATGGGTGCCGGGCAATGTAGTAAGAAAATCACCTGTACAATTTGGTAGAAAAATATTTGCGAACTCAGATTTGGTAATGCAGATACATTATCCTGCAGGCAGCAATGGTATATTGGATAGCACCAAAGTACGGTTGTATTATAATAGCAATCCAACTCCCCGGGTATTACGAATCGAACCCATATTAAATCATTTTGCACCAACTCTTATAAATGGCCCGATAAATATTCCACCAAATACAACCAGAACTTATGATGAAGAATTTGTGATTCCTGTTTTTTTTAAAGCAAGTATTTTATCCGTTGCCCCACATATGCACCTGATAGGCGATAAAATAAAAGTATGGGGAAATAAAATCAATGGTGATACCATCCGAATGATAGATATTCCAAATTGGGATTTTCACTGGCAGGGTTCTTATTATTTTCAAAAACCGGTAGTCGTAGATCCGCTTACTACATTGAAAGCAAAAGCTACTTATGATAATACGACTACTAATCCGCAAAACCCGAACAACCCACCACAAACAATAACTTTAGGAGAAGCCACAACGAATGAAATGATGCTGGTGTATTTTGCATTTACAGCATATCAAACCGGCGATGAAAATATTATTTTGGACAGTTCATTGTTAGTTACGCCAACTTCGAACTTAAATATAATTATAAAACAGTTAAAGGTTTTTCCAAACCCTGCTCAATCCTATATACAATTTGAAAACCCTAAGCAACATAAAAAAGGGATGCTTACCATTTGGAGTTTAGATGGTCGTAAAGTGCATGAAGAAGATATATCGCATTTGCATTTTGTAAATATTTCAACCCACCGTCTGCCTGCTGGTGTATATAATATCTATCTGCGTACTGTGGATGAGATTTATAGTGATAAAATAATTGTACAACATTAAGTAATAAATGGCGAGTATGGTTTTGTGAAAAAACAATAATTACCTGGCGCCGAATTCACAATCGAATTTGTTATCTGAACAAAAAACCCCGACAATTAAGTCAGGGCTTTTTTATTACTGCTGTTATGAGAAAAAGAATTTTTGAAGAAAAGATTTTAAAAAATAGAAAGTTGATTGTTCGGAGAGTGTCGTTTTTGATCTTTCATTGGATTTGGAAATAACTTTCTGGACGGTTTTAGGACAATTGGATAGGAGTAAAACGATTCATCTTATCAATCAACTTTCTGAAACAAAACTAAGGGCGGAGTCATCTGTTAACAAGAGCATAACTGCCCGTTTTAACATTTTCAGATTATACGGTCTCTATCGTAAGTTCCCTCATAATGTTGCAAATGATTTAAGAATTAAAATCGTAGTGGTACTTTCTGCAATTACTAAATTAAGTACTTCCCCTATGGTATATGTTACAGGATTTTTCCACCTTGCATTCAGAAAGAAATCCAATTTAATTTTTTATTTAATATCCATTTCAATGAAAAACCCAGAATCAAACGTAGTAATTAAAGTAGCCATCGCCGATGATCATACGATCTTCCGTGCCGGCGTAAAAACATCTCTCTCTGCACGAAAAGATATTCAAATGGTGGCTGAAGCCGAAAACGGCATGCAACTATTAAATTTATTAAAACATATTCAGCCCGATGTAGTCTTATTAGATATTCATATGCCGGTACTGGATGGTTATGCTACATTACCTGAAATAAAAAGATTATACCCACAGATAAAAGTAGTAATGCTGAGTATGAATAATGATCATTCCATCATCAGCCGGATGATGGAGATAGGAGCCAATAGTTATTTAACTAAAGAAGCAGGAGCAGAAGGCATCTATGAAGCAATCCGCGGTGTGTATGAAAATGAATTTTATTTTAATGACCTTACCAATAAAGCATTGTTGAGTGGATTGCGGACTAAAACAAATGCACCGCCTGCAATGGCTGATGTACATTTAAGCGAAAAAGAAATAACGATACTGAAACTGATGTGCGAAGAAAAAAGTACAAAGGAAATTGCCGACATGGTAGATCTTAGCCCCCGTACAATTGAAGCTATCCGGGATAAACTGAAAACAAAAACCGGAACCAAATCAATGGCGGGTTTAGTGATGTATGCTGTGAAAGCAGGGATTGTGGAGCAGCCACATGCTTAAGAAAATTTATTTTTTAAATATGAATGCCACCGGTGAGGTGGCATTTTTTATTTACATTCCCAACAGAGGATTTGTAAGTTTTGTAAACACTTTCCCATCAATTCGTACATAAATTCTTTTACTACCATAAAGTACAAGATAAAATGGGTAGTACCGGTTAAGCGATTGTTTGCAGGGCTTCCAGATCATGACCGGAGAAATAAACAGGCTTTCAGTGAAAATTTTTTTAAAACCTTTTTTGTCAGATTGAATAGCCTGGGCAGCAAGAAATTTTATTTTATTCGCCGGTAATAATTTTGATTGAAAGGGTTTGTTTTCATTTTTCGGGTAACTAACTTCTTTGATATTGCCGTATCGTGCATCAAGTCTGATAACAGAATATGTTTTTCCATCCGTACCATTAAGTGGTACGATGTAATAAAATTCATTTATAGTATCAATTCTTTTTACTAAAACGGGTTTCCCGGGTTTTACGGAAGAATAGACTACTGATAATTGGCTTTTTATTTTTTCGGGGAAATACTCCATTTCTTTTAATGCTATTTGAGCAGCTTGTGCAGGCGAAATAATTTTATCACCTCTTAATTTTTGAACTGATAAATATTTTTTTTCTATTTTTTTAGGAGCATCTTTAGGATCGCAAATAGCCACAAGTTGATTGTACCATTTAGATGTAGTGAGAAGTATTGGTGTCAGAGTTGTTTTCCATTCATCCATTAATAAAAAGGAAGTAGAGCCTCCTCTTCCGTTGTCACTACAACTATCCATCATTTTATGTACAATACCCGGTTCTGCATCTGGATAAGGATTACTAATAAACAATTTTGTAATTTCAAAACCTGTATCATCAGAGTTTATAGGATGCCTTTCGGCTTCATACCCTGTAACAATAATCCAATGATTACCATAGTCTGTACAAACAATAGGAGGAATGTCATATTCAAATAATGTCCAGATAATTTTATATGTTATTTTCTTAAATGCCTCATCGGAGCCAGGAACAACAGACTCATTAAAAATACGATAACCGATATTGGGTCTTCGGTCATATTCGATCATTGTTTTTGCAAGCCCTGCTGGTTCTGATGCCCAACCTTCTTCATCACGATTATCATAAGCATACGAATTTAAATCTGATTGCAGTTCATAAACAGTATTATCTATTTGATGCAAAATCATTTGAGCACAGGCTGCACCACAAAGTACTTCGTCATTTTGCCTGTGATACTCAGTAACTGGGTCATGAATTACCATTGTATTAGATTTAAAGTTAAAAATTAAAAATCCATATACTAAATTACGAATCATGCTTTCTAACTTACAATACCATTCTTTGCAGCAAACATTACCAAACCAGCCATATTACGAACTCCGACTTTTTCTATTAATCGCTGTCGTATACCTTCAACAGAACGGGGGCTTAAAAAAATTTCTTTTCCAATTTCAGTAGCCGTTTTTTCTTCACAGATGAGTTTCAATACTTCCATTTCCCTTTCAGTTAACTCTATATTTTCATTAAAAGACGGTTTGATATTGCTCCGAATAACTAGTTTTTTCAAGAGTGCTTTATTCACCAGGTCATTAAAATAATAACCATTATCTGCTACGCAATGAATAGCCTTTCTTATTTCATCTGGTTCTGCATTTTTCAGCAAGTAACCATTCGCTCCTATTTCCATCAGGTGAATAATAAATTTATCATCATCATACATGGAAACAACCAACACTTTTACCGCATTAAACTTTTTTCGGATAATTTTTGTAGCTTCCATGCCATCCATGATGGGCATCTTTAAGTCCATAATTACAATATCTGGCAATCGCTTTTCTATATTACTTAATAAATCTTCACCATTATCAGCTTCATGTATAATTTCAATCTGATCATCTAATGAAAGACTAACTTTTAATCCTTCCCGAAAAATTTTATAATCATCCGCAAGAGCAATTTTTATTTTATCCATTATTCGACATTTATCGGTATAGTAAGAATAATTTTATTAAATGGCTGTGATTTTTCATAAAATATATTTCCTTTTAGTAAAATGATTCTGTTCATTATATTTTTAAGCCCAAGTCCTTCGGGTTGGTATCGAAGCGATTCGAATTCAGTTTGAGAAAGACCGACGCCATTGTATTCCAATGTAAATTTTAATGAATTATTCTCAATTTTAGAAATAAATTTTATGTAATCAGATTTTGCATGTTTTAGAATATTATTCACCAACTCCTGAATCATCCGATACACACCCATATCTGTCTGTTGATTTTGAATACGATAATTTTCATCCAAATCAGTTTCTGTTTTTATCATACCCCCGTCCAGTGTTTTTTTAATAAAATGCCGTATGGCTTCGTTCAAGCCAAATTCTTTCAACAAACTGCTATGAAGATTGTGAGAAATATTTCTGATTTTCTGCACACTTTCATTCAATAGTTCTTTCGATTTTTCAAAAAGTTGTTTATCCTTTTCATCCAGGCTTATATCTTTAATATTTAAAAAATGTAATCGGGTCGATGAGAGGATTGCACCGACTTCATCATGCAATTGTTCGGCTATTCGGTGCCGCTCTCCTTCTTCACTTTTTACCGCCGCTTCTATCAGCTGATTTTGTTGCTGTTCACGCATACTCTGAACTTCCTGTTGATACCGCATTCTTTTACGTTGTGTAATAAAAAACACAAGTAAAAAGCTTACAGCCAGTAATAGCATAACGGCTATACCGGCAATTATTATAAATCGTATGTCATTCATTTTTCAGGTTGTTCATTAAAAGTTTTTGTTATACAGATACAAAGCAGAAGAAATGTTGCATTGTGAACATCCCAGATGTTTTCAGCCCAATGTCTATTTTTTTCATCTAGTATTAATGTTGAATAAAATAAAAAAATAAAAAAATTAACAGTCACATAAATTGTAAGTGCCGAAACAATCCAAAATCCTTTTTGTTTTTGAATCACCAGTACACTGTCATCTTGAAGCAAAAATAAAAAATACAAAAGACAATATGCAAGTAATAATCCAACGCCTACTGAATGGATGTGGCTGCTTATTGAGTTAAAAAAAAAGAATTTTTCAAAAAAAATAAAATTGATAAGTGCAAATAAAATAAATACAACAAAAAATAATTTCTTTAAAAGAATTGCAAAAGGCTGATTCAAACGAATAAAAAATAAACCAAAAAGAAAAAACTGAAGTATGGCGTGAGTGTTATATAAATAATTATTACTATGTAACCATTGTGGCAAATGCCAGTCGTTTTTATGTTTCCATATAATATTAGCGGCAAGGAAAATAAGAAGTGTAATTATAATATAAGCAATAACAGGCTTCAGATAGTCTGCATACTTTTTTTTCTTTACAACTAAAATGGTCAGAGGTATGAGAAGAGACCATACCTCTGACCAGTCAAAAAATATTCTTAGCATAGAATCAAAATTGCTTTATCAGTTAGGTTCTGCAGGTGGTGATGGTTTAGATGCATCCCCTGCTCCGCCAAATGGCGGAAATTCAATTGATCCATCGTTATTTACAATCCTGAAACCATAATGTAAATGACCGTTCCATCCTCCGACCAGCGGAGTTTTATCTCTCGGAATAAAAATAATGTGACTGAAATTAGCCTTTAAGTTTGTTGATGGATTTGGTTCATAAATTTTCCCTTTTATAAATTCCCAGTTCACATAATTGTTTCCAAGAATTAAATGACTTGGTAATTTTCTTAATGTATCAACTGTTTTAAAATAAATAGGGGCTTCAGCTTCTCCATGAGTAGAGGCGCCTGATTCTTTTGCAGGATATGCCAGCATGTCCAGGTTTAATGTATTGAGATTTTGATTTTGGAAAAGAAGTTTCAGAATTAATCTGTTATACTTTGGTGGTGCTGGATTTTTAGCCAATCTTGGTTCAGCCAGGATCGTTGCCCGGTCAAGAACAAAACTCTTATATATCAGGCTATCATAATTTATTAATGTTGTTGTTTCAGTATGTTCCCCATCCGGTGGAGGGTTATTACACGAAAAAAAGATTGCTAAAAAAATACTAACAATTAAAATTGGAATCTCTTTCCACCAGAAAATAGTTCTGTTAGAAATTCGGTTTGATAATTTATTTTTCATTTTTAAAAAAATTTAATTGATTTTAATTTGTTTTGAAATTTATTAATTCCCCGGGTTTGCTGGTGGAGATGGTTTAAGTTCTTCACCACCGACTAATGCCGCAGTCACAGAATCTTTGCTTAATAATGAAGGAGTTCCCCAGGCTACTAAATAGGTTATACAATTTGTAAAAGGATCTGTTTGGCTATGATTGGGCGTAAAAATAAGATGGGTATTCGTTCCTGCATTTCCTAAACTCAAATATTGTGTTTTTGAAAATTCAATATCTGCCAGGTAAATTTTTTTGCCTGGAAAACTTGTTGTTAATGGTAATTGTTCAAGCATTACCGGAGGTCTTGTTAAATAGTTATTACTTCCAGATTGTGTTGCGAAGCCTTCAATAGCTACTTTGCCAGTAGTTGTTCCATCCTGGCTAAATCTGAAAACAAGTTTTCGACTGTTTAATCCACTGGGAGGAGTTCCGAATATTTTACTTAATGTATCTGCTGATAAGGCTAGATATGCAAAACTACCGCATTGAAACAGATCTGTGCCAGGTACTGGCTGACTTGAAACGCCAGAGTCTGTAAGGGTTTGTTTAGAGTCCTTTTTATCGTCGTTAGTACAACTTGAAATATACAACATTGTAAATACGATTAAAAAAAGACTTAATAGCTTCAATCTCTTTTTAGAAACAAAATTTTGATTGTACATAAAAAATAATTTTTAGGTGAATAAAATAATGAACTTGATATAAGCTTCAAGAGGCGGGATAATCATTTCTAAATTAGTTATTACAGTCCAAATATCAAATTTCCTTTAAATAAAATGCTGCGTATATCTACGGATTCTTTAAAATCCGTAGATCTGCGTATCTCATTTTTACTGCTTAAAGCAGTACTACGGTGCCATCCGTATAAGTAGGTTGTCGTATCGCTGAATGCGTTACCAGCGTAGTATCTCCCTATATTTTTTTTACGCAGATCCTACCTTGTTTCACCCCCTTTGCCCAAGCCATATTTGAGGTATAAAAACAACGTTATGAAACCTCAAATAATCATCTCCGCAAGTCTTTTAGTTCTTAGTTTATTTCTTCCCTGCAACAAAATATTTGCAGCTAATAAAGAACAAAAGCAAGTAAAAACTGAAAAAACAGATTTTAAAGCAAAGGCATTAAATCCTGTTCAATCTGAAAAAGACCATTCATCTGCACCGGCAGAAAAGAATAACCCTTCAAGACAAAAAAATAAAGAAAACCATAAAGACACAGCTCCTTTTAACGAATCGAATAAAAAGGCACATAGTGAAGAAGACGGCAAGCATCATCATTTTCATACACACCGGATAAAAAGAGTTAAGCGGAATGTTAATTTGGTAAATTTTCTTGCAAAATTATTGTTGGTAATTACGCATATTTGCCTGTTGGTTTCAGTATTACAATCCAGCGTTGCGCATTGAAAAAATGAAATTATATTATAATCATAACGGAAAATTATTTGAGGATTCAGAAAAAGCAATTTTAATCAGCAATCATAGCTACCGGTATGGAGATGGAATATTTGAAACAATGAAATTGGTAAACGGAAATATACCCCTTGCTAATTATCATTTTGAAAGGTTGTTCGAAAGCATGAATTTACTCGGGTTTAAGATTCCCGGTTTATTTACAAAAGAAAAATTACTGGATGAAATATTGATGCTGGCTAAAAAAAACAATTGTTCAAATCTTGCAAGAGTAAGAGTGGCAGTAAGTCGGGGGAATGGCGGTGTGAATGATTGCGACGATAAATTACAATACACCATCGAGTGTACCGAAGCAAATGAAAACATTAACCGGTTAAATGAAAATGGTTTTATCCTGGATTTTTTTCCAGATGCACTTAAAAGCTGTGATAAATTCAGCAATCTCAAATCATCCAGTTACCTGATCTACGTGATGGCAGCCCGGTATGCAAAAGAAAACAAATTGAATGACGCTTTAATACTCAACCAGCATAACCGGATTTGTGAAGCCAGCATTGCAAATTTGTTTTGGGTAAAAGATGAAATATTTTTCACACCTCCTTTAAGCGAAGGTTGTGTGGCGGGTGTGATGCGGAAATATTTAATTGAGAAAATATCTATAATTGGTTACCAGGTTATGGAAAAGCCTTGCGAAATGGGTGATATAGAAAAAGCCGATGAAATTTTTTTAACAAATGCCGTATATGGTATGCGTTGGGTAAAGCAAATAAGGGCTAATTCCTATTCAAATATCCGGGTTATGGAAATTTATAAATCAGTTATACTCCCTTTAATAAAATAAATTAGTCCTTAAACCGGGGGTTAATAAAATTGTTGAGAATAGATCCAAACCGGTAACTGATTCCGAAATGTGTTGAAAAGGAATAACCTGAAGCCAGCTGTCTTCTTCTTGTAAGCACCTCCTGTGGTGTGGCTCCTTCTTTTGGTAAGAACAACTGGTCACGGATAAGTTCTGCAGAAGTGTATATATTAAACGAAAGTCCACCAGTGATACGGATGTCAAGTGCAATATTGGCTTCCAGGTTAAAATATTTCCAGTTGTGTAAATATGTATGATAGTCTATTCCAAATTCAAATGTTCCCCATTTCTGGTTAAACTCCATTACAGACTTAATACTTTGACCTGCTAATGTTTCTTTTGTTTTATCATAGAAGGTGCTGTCAAAATATTTATTATGTCTTACATCCAGAATATAGCCAATTGTAAAATATTTTGTATTCACCTGTTTGTAAGGAAAAATATTATACTCGATTCCTGTTCTAGCTTTGTAACGTTGCTTGTTATTGGAGAAAGTACTTCTTGAAGCAGACAGATCGTAACCCCAGGACCAGTGATTATCCAAACTAAATGCCATATAATGAGTAAAATCATAATTATCATTCCGGTTCGTAAACTTTTGCATTATGCCATTGTCATCTTCATATTTAAATATCGATTTATTTTTGCCACCTTCCAGTTCAAAACCAATTTTTATATCCTCTGTTACACGGTTTGCTGAAAAATTGACATATGCGGAAGAAGATTTATAAACCTCTTCTTTATTCAAACTGCCGTTTAGCCCTGTACGAAATACCCAATAATTCCAGCGATCTTTTTGCAGAGCAACATCATTTGCTATTTCATTTTTTTCAGACACATTTTTATCTCTCATCAGTATTTGAATACTGCCCGCCAGTTTCGTTTTTGTTATATACGGTGTCAGACCCAGTTTCAGGTATTTTACTACCAAATCCCGTTCTTCAAAATTTGTATTATTAGCATTATTGTCAAAATAAATTGTGTCAGTCATATTTTTAAAACGGTTCTGACCAAAAAAAATCAACTGGTATTTATCTCCGCCACTACCGGTGTTTTCATCCGTTATCAATATGTGCACATCTGCCACAATCCTGTCAAATACAAAATCAATCAATGTTATTTCGGTACGGATATATGTCATGTCACAACCGGAATGACAATCAATAAACACTTTCAGTCTTTCAGATTGTATTTGTTGTGCTGTTATATTTCCTGCAACGCTAAACAGTAAGAAAAAACTGAAAAATAATCTCTTTATCATTTGGTTCAAATTATGTTTTGCTACATTTAATCAGAAAGGTAAGATATCAGGTAAACTAGTTTGTCAATCTTTTTACAAAAGGAATAAACTACCTGTTAATTGGGAAGGGTTACTTAGTGTAAACATGCTTTGGAATGTTTCATACAAAACGGAAATTGCTTTTTTCCCTTCATTTCCTAAATCAACCGAGTAATTATTTACATACAAATCAATGTGCTGCCTCATCACTTCCTCATGCATTGTTTGTGAATATTGTTTTACATAATCACTTACAACAGGATAATTTGAAAACGCATATTCAATACTTTTCTTTATCAGCGTATTAACTTTTAAACTTATCAACTTATCAACCGACCTCTTTATCGCAATACCGCCCAGCGGAATCGGAGTTTTCATTTTATCCTCCCAGTATTCACCCAGGTCCATCACTTTATACAATCCCTTTTGTTTGTAAGTAAAACGGTTTTCATGAATGATAACTCCCAAATCTGTTTTGCCGGCAAGTACTGCTTCTTCAATTTCTGAAAATAACATTGGAATTTTATTCTTCGCATCAGGGAAAGCAAAACCTAAAAGCATATTTGCAGTTGTATTTAAGCCTGGTATTGCTATACTTGTATATTGAACATTGAACATTGAGTTTTGCATATTTCCTTTACTCACCAGCAATGGGCCAACTCCTTTGCCCAATGCACTACCACTATTCAGCAAAACATATTTATTTAATGACTGAAAGAAGGCTGGAAAACTTAGTTTAGTAATATCAAGTTTACCCATCAATGCCCATTGGTTGAGCGTTTCCACATCTTCTAATACCACATCAAATTCAATTTCGCCAGTATTTATCTTTTTATTAACCAGCGCATCAAAAATAAAGGTGTCGTTGGGACAGGGAGAAAAGCCGAGGGTGAGTTTCATCTGTTAATTTATTCAAAGATAAACTGGTGTAGACTATTATGAAATGCAAAAGGGCTTTATTTCCGTACTTTCCTTATTTTCGGCTGATAAAGTATCTGCATGTACCAAAGAAAATGGTTTCCGTTCCTGATTTGTTTTTTTCTGATTAACTCTAATTTATTGATTGCCCAGGTTGATACTTTAGAAAATAAATACAAACGAATTCAATACCCGCCAGGATTAATGAATTCAAATTTTGGTGTAAGTATTGGATATATTCATTACGCATTTACTTCAGCGCAACTGGAGCCTGGTTTTGCTGTAAATGAAATCCAGATTCCACCTATCGGGGTAAGGGTGAATTTAATTGGTCACCGGTTCAATAAATATTTATCAGCAAATATTCACTACTTGCGCCCTGTTGGTTGGGTAAATTATAAAAACGTAAATGGCGATAACGAAGAACATTCAGTATGGATGAATATTGCTGGGCTTACGTTAAAAACAGAATTACCACTCTCTAAAAAAATATCATGGTATGGTGAAGCCGGGTTGGGAGTGATTACAAGAAAAGGATTTAAAGTAAATAATATATGGGCTGTAAAAAATGCAGGTTATTCCACCGGTTTTTTTGAAACAGGATTACGCTATCATATAAATAAAAAATGGAATTTACTGGCAAGTACAAGTTATTCGCCTGCTCACGGAAAAGATAAACAACCGGCTTCTTATTTTTATTCAGCAGGCTTTACTTATAATATGAAACCGTTGCCACAAAAAAAGTTGGATGAAAATTATAAGGCAAGTTATATTTTCCCAAAGAATACAATTCAAATTGGAATTTCAACAAATACATTTGGCTATGGAGTAAATAATTTTGTATCGGGAGAAAGCCCTATTCCCATTTTCTGGGGGGGAGAAGCAGAGCTTAAAAACGGAATTGCTTTCCATTATCATCGTAATATTTTTCATGCACGCAAAGTTTTTTCATTTGACTGGGGTGTTAGTTCATCATTCTGGAAAAGTAATAAACTAGGAAATAGTTTTTTTACCCTTTCAATTTTTCCGGTTTTACGTTTCAATGTTATTCATAGCAAACCGGCAGATTATTATTTTTATTATTCCATTGCGGGGCCCACGTATATTTCAAAAACAATTATCGACGGGCAAAATACCGGTCATCATTTTACCTTCCAGGATTTATTGGGTATCGGCAGTTTTATGGGTAAGCAAAGAAAAATAAATGCCGAAATAAGAATCGGACATTATAGTAACGGAAATATTTTTCCGAATAATGATGGTGTAAAGCTTCCACTTACTTTTTGTGCGGGGTATAGTTTCTGATTTATTTAGCCTCGTCCGAATAATTTTCTTCTGCTTTTTTTAATACAGGCTCATTCAATTGTACAATACGAGACCGTTTCTTTTTTGCCCGGCTGCGCATAGTCATATTCAGCATTTCTACCATAAACGAAAAAGCCATACCGAAGTAAATATAATT
>JANLSA010000456.1:0-11087 GCA_031362085.1 Bacteroidota bacterium
CGACTATAAACGATTTTCTTTTCAGATAATAGAGTACTAATAAAATACTGACTGGAATAAAACTCATTAGTTGAATTATTAAAAAATTCGTACGAAGTCCAAGCCAAAAAAGAAAAACAGTTAGAAAAATTCCGCCCAATAACTGAAGATCATTAACCGGGCTTTCCACTTTAAAATAGTAAAAACTGGGCTGCGAAAAACTCAATTCAATTGGCCGTGTAAAATGAAAACCATCTGATACCACAATCTTCGTCCGATTATCTTCCACTTCTATCAAAACTGGTTTATCATTCAGCAAAGGATAAATTTGCTTGTTGTTTACAATAACTTTTACATTCAGAAAACTCAAGAGTACCTGATTTTTTTTTGAGATTACTATGAAGTTTGTGGCAGAAATAAATATCTATTTAAGTGCTTTTATAATTTCAATAAAAACAGCAGCTACCAGTGATGAGCCACCAACCAATCCGCCATCTACATCTTTACATCCAAAAATTTCTTTTGCATTATTTGCTTTTACGCTGCCGCCATATAAGATAGAAACGGTTTCAGCCACCTCCGTATTGTACTGATTCGCTATAACAGATCGCAGATGTGCATGCATTTCCTGAGCTTGTTCAGTGCTGGCAGTTTTGCCGGTGCCAATAGCCCAGATGGGTTCATAGGCTATAATAAAATGTTGAATTTGCTCTGCTGAAAGATGAAACAGAGATTCTTTTAATTGAAGAGTAACAAAATCATTTTGTGTTCCGGCTTCACGAATAGATAATGGCTCACCACAACAAAAGATAGGGGCAATATTTTTTTCCAAACAAAGATTTACTTTATCTGCCAGCATTGAATTGCTTTCAGCAAAATATTCACGTCTTTCGCTATGTCCGATTACACAATAGTTCACGTTGATAGAACGCAGCATCTCAACAGAAATTTCCCCGGTATAAGCCCCGGATTTTTTATGATGACAATTTTGGGCTGCCACTTCGTAATTATTTTCCTCATCCACTTCACTTCGTGTCATAATTAAATATGGAGATGGTACTGCAAAAATTGCTTGCTGATGCGGCTGTAGTTGTATGCCTGCTTTTAGTATTTCATCTAATAATTTTTCTCCCTGCTGATAGGTAAGATTCATTTTCCAGTTAGCTGCTGCAATTTGCTTTCTCATTTCTATTTACTATTTATTTTTAATTGATTGTAAAGGGCTGGTTATTCTCACTCACCATTCGTCATTGCCTATTTATAAATATGTTTCAAAATACTTCGCTCATTTTCGCTCATCAATTGCCCTTTTAGTTTTTTCCAGTCTTCAATATCGAGTAATGCCTTTTCAAAATCATAACGTTTTACACCATCACTACCCCATGCAAAGGAAGGAATATATTTGGGTGTAAGACCGGCGCCAAAAATATTACAACAAACCCCGGTTACCGTTCCGGTATTGATCGATGTATTGATTGAGGTCTTCGTGTAATCACCCATCATCACTCCACATTTTTTTCCAACGCAATATTCACCATTAGGTGTCCATACCCTTACCTCGCTTGCATTATTTTTCAAGTTGGAGTTTGTAGTACCGGCACCCAGATTGCACCACTCGCCTATCACCGAATCGCCAAGATAACCATCATGTGCTTTATTGCTAAAGCCAAACACAACAGAATTTTTTATTTCGCCACCACAAACAGATGATGGACCAATGGTAGTGGCGCCGTAAACTTTTGCACCCATTTTAAGACATGCATTATCGCCTAATGAAAACGGGCCCCGTATCATACATCCATCCATTACCTCAGCATTTTTTCCAATGTATACCGGACCTGTACTTGCATTAATAATTGAATGCTCAACCTTTGCTCCTTTCTCAAAAAAGATCTGTGAGGCATTGATAACTTTATTTGTTTTAGAAATTGGTTGCAATTTTCTGATTCCTTTTAATAAAACAAAATCCTGACGTAAAGCATAATCGTTTAACTGAAAAATATCCCAGGGATATTGTATTGCTTTTACTTCGCCATCAAAATCAACCGCACGGGTAATTTTTATTTTGTGTTTTCCGGTAATCTCTTTTTTTGTAAACCGGAAAACAATTCCAGCCATCCCTTTTACCGAAATAAACTCTCCGTTCTTTAATTGTTTTACTTTTTTAATTAATTGTGGAGTAGGCAATACATTTCCATGAATCATAAAACAAATATCATCTTCCCCAATTTCTGAAATATGAATGCTACGTTCAAAATCTTTATAATCATCTTCTTTTTTATCATAAGAAATCATTCCCAGCATCTGCTCCCATTTTTCGCGGATGGTAAGAATGCCGATACGAATATCCTGAATCTGCCGGGTTAGTGTAAAAGGAAACAAATTTTCGGGCTGACAAAATTCTTCTGTAAAAATGATTTTATTCATTGGAATGTGATGAGTCAAAAATAAGGAAAGATAAATTTGCATTAATTTAAAGTTCTAGAGAAGCTGAAAGTTCAGTTCCTACTGTGTCTTCCAAAATATCCATTACAATAAAAAATGATGAGCCTTTAGATTTTAGAATTCATTAGCTTTAAGAGTCATTACAGCGAGGGGTTGCAGCAATGCACAAAGCCTGCACACAGCAAACCCCTCGTGGACGTATCACTTGATTTGAAAATTGGATGGAAGACCCCAAGGAACTAAAGAAAAAAAGATTTAGAAGCAATGCAAAAAAATTTTGACCAAAGAAAAGGACATTTACAGTCACTTATGAATGAATTGAATAATTCAATTGGAATTAACGAAAAAAAATATTTTCATTTGCAAACAATTGAGAATCTAATTTTCCATTTTGAAAGAGTTAAGACAGAAAATGACAAAAATTGGATATATGAAACCATAGTAGTGTATTTTAAGAGATGTTCTGAAATTATGACATCAATTGATAGAAATACGAGTAAAGATTTATTTTATGAACATGTTGATAAGGTAACTGATTATTATCACAACAACTTAGGCTTCGTTTTGCTGATAAATAGAACAATAGTCTATTTGATTTATTTTTTGATATTACTTCTATGCTATATATTTTTAAATTTCTATGTAGTAATTATAGTAGCTTCTCTATTAATGTTTCAAACTTTTAGGGTATTTAAAAAATACAAAGAAAAAATGGTCTATGGGCTTTTTTGGTAGTGAATCCGGTAATAAACCGTTCATCCCATTCTCCATAGAATGCTGAAAAAATAAAAAACAACAAACCCCCTGAAGAATCAGGGGGTTTAAAGTATAGCCATGAAAAACAATTCTTCATCAAAATCGGGAAATGAATCCTAAAAAATCAGAAGAACAATTTTAAAGTTAATATTATTCAGCTTTTTTTGCGTATTTCTTTTTGTACTTATCGATACGGCCTGCTGTATCCACCATCATATTTTTACCCGTAAAAAACGGATGCGATGTATTTGAAATCTCCAGTTTTACCAACGGATATTCATTGCCATCTTCCCATTTCAACATTTCTTTAGATGCGGCAGATGAGCGGCTAAGAAAGGTAGTGCCGTTACTCATGTCTTTAAATACCACTAAACGATAACTGGTTGGATGTATTCCCTCTTTCATAAATCTTTGATTTTTAGGATGCACGGATTTTGCCGTACATTTTTTTATTTTATTAAGTCGGCAAAGATAAAGCCGTAATCCTTTAGTGCCAAATGTAAATTGAACCCAGATTTTGCAGTTGGCTGCAAAATCTGCCCGAAGGGCCGACGAAACAAAGTTTGTCGGGGTTAACCCTGGCAAAAATTGGATTTTCACCCAATTTTTCGTCACTGCTTCGCAGAAATTTTGCTTAGCAAAATTTGGGTTGAAGATAATTTCTGAGGGGTTTAAATGACGAAAGCATCAGATTCTGTCTTCATTCCAGCTTTCGCCTTCCTGCTTACATTTTCTAATGCTTCCGGGAGTTGCTTCCATCTTTTAAGGGATTTTCACCGCTCCTTGCATTTCATTTTGTTTCCAAAACTACGTGCAGTTGTAAAACAAATATACATTCATCAACTACCGGTTTCCTAATTTTTCATCGTATTGTTCAGCACCCCTTATCCACTTTGTTTAGCACAAAAAAATGAAAATTAATAAGGGTTATCCACCAATCAACTCCGCATATTCACAAATTGTAAAGGAAACTGAAGATTAGCCGTCTTGCAAAGTTGAATGATCTCCTGAAGGTCGTCCAATTTTTTTCCCACGACTCTTACCAAATCATCATTTATGGATGCCTGAACCTTCATTCCCGAATCTTTTATCAGCTTTACTAATTTTTTAGCGTCTTCTTGTGGCAGTCCATTTCTTACCGATACTTCTTTTTTCCAAACCTTACCGCTTTGAAATCCTTCTTTGGTAAAATCAAATGCCATGGGATCGATGCCTTGTTTATGTGCACGGTTCATCAGTACATCACATAGCTGCCGCATCTTCATATCATCATCTGTTTCCAGGTTTATTTTAAAATCTTTTTTATTTAAGTCCATCACCACATGCGTTCCTTTAAAATCAAATCGATTGGTAATTTCTTTGGAAACTACATTTACCGCATTGTCCAATGCCTGAGCATCTACTTTTGAAACGATGTCGAATGAAGCCATGATTAATATAAAATTTAGAATTGACTATTTTAGGTTGACGTTTCAAATGTAGGAATGTTTACATAAAAAATCCTTCCCGTTTTTTGGAAAGGGTTAAAAAAACCAAGACCCGTTTTTGCAAACGGGTCTTACAACACATGAGAAATAATCCAAAACTTACTGTAGAAAAATTTATACTTAAAAATTAATTATCTCCTGTTTTAACACGGTTCTGCTCATCGCCAGCACCACCCGTTTTTCTTTTTTGACCAACTTTACCTTTGCTGAAACGGTACGTAAATCCAATTGCCACCTGTCTTGAATCACGTTGCTGCTGAAAAGATGCATCGATATTGCTGTATTTAATATCGCCTTTTATTTTTTGAGAATACAAGACATCACGAATGTTGAATCGTACAGATCCTTTTCCTTTCATTACTTGTTTGCTTATACCCATATTCATCATACCAAATCCTTTTATTCTGAAAACACCATCCACACCACCAGTTCTGTAAAAACCACTTAATTCTGCATTCCAGGTTTTACTTAATTTAAACTGGTTGGATAAATTAGCCTGACCTGAAGTAGCACTGATTTTCACGGGATCACCATTTATTATTCCTTCAAACAAATTATTAAAAACGTTCACATAAACATTTCCACTCCACCATTTCTTAATCTGACCACCTGCACTTACAGCTATACCATACTGGCGTTGTTTTGCAATATTGGCTTTCTTTACAAACGTTTCATTCTTGTCAGTATTCTGCTCCAACACTTCATTTATGATATCTGTTGTACGGGTGTAATTCAATGTGGTGGTTAAAAATCCTTTGTAAGTATGACTCACCTCAACATTATGAGAAAACTGCGGTTGAAGGTTTGGATTACCCTGCTCGAAAGTATATCGGTCAAGGAAGGTAATGAATGGATTCAGGTCTTCGTAATCTGGGCGATTAATTCTGCGGCCATAATTTAACCCATAACTATTTTTTTCATTTGCGATATACTGAAAAAAAGCTGTTGGAAAAATCTGTGTGTAATTGCGTTTAAACTTTGCTGCAGTAGTAACCTGGTTTCCTTTTGCATTCGTATTTTCAACTCGTACGCCAAACTGCCCTGATAATTTTTTACTAAATGGTTTGCTATAATTTACATACGCAGCATTTACATTTTCTTCGTAAATAAAATAATTGCTGCGGCCTATATCACGAACTTTTATACCATAGTTTACACTATCATAAACGGCATTATTATCTGTTTTTACAAAACTTGTTTTAATACCTGCTTCAAATTTTGCACCTTTTTTAAGCGGATGCGAGTAATCCATTTTTGCAGTATATATATTTATCTGCTGAGGTAAATTGCCCAACAAGGTATCTGCTTTTATTGTTGGCAATCCGTACGGATCAAAATAAGCATTCACCAGGTCCTGAGAATTTTTACTGTCATAAGTAAGATAATCTACATCAGCAGTTAATTCTCTTCCGGTTGAGTCAAACACATGACGGAAATTAAAATTTGAACTGAAGTTTTTCCATTTTCTTTCATTACTGGTAGCGGCTAATGTGCGGCTTAGTAAATTCTTATTCGGATCTGAAATCAACACATCGCTTGTATTACTAAATGTTCCGGGATTATAAAAACCAGTAAACACAACTCCTAAAGTTGTTTTTTTAGAAGCATAATAATCCATTCCAACTTTTGCATTGTACGATTGGCCACCTTCTCTGATTTTTGATTCCTGGTCAAAGTGTGATTTGATTTCTTTTGTAGATAATTCAATAAATTTTCGCTGAATATCCAGGTTTTGAAAATTCTTCCGGTTATTATATCCCAACGTTGTAAATAAGTTCACTTTATTTTTTCTATAATTAAAATTGAACGACTCGTTCACTTTGGGTAAACGACCCTGGCTCCATGTTGATGACAAACTACCCGAGTAGCCTAATTGTTTTGTTTTTTTAGTTTTAATATTAATAATGCCACTATTTCCAGCTGCCTCATATTTTGCAGGTGGGTTAGTCATTATTTCTATCTGGTCAAGTTGATTGCTGCTAAGACTACGTAAATAATTTGCAAGATCCTGTCCACTCAAATAAGTTGGGCGACCATCAATATACACTTGCACACCTTGTTTTCCTTTCAAACTTATATTGCCATCTTTATCTACCGATATGCCCGGCGATTTTTCTAATACTTCCATTGCTGATGTACCAACATTTGTAACAGCAGCCTCTACATTCACGATTGTTCTGTCAATCTTTTGTTCTATTAATGGTTTTTTAGAAATAACAGTTACGCCTCCAATTTCTTTGGATGCAGGAACCAATTCAATTGTTTTTAAAATCACTGAATTATTTGCATCATTGATTTCAAAAATTTCAGAGTAACCTTTTGTATGACCAACGGCTGATACCGAAACCAAATATTTTCCATCTCCCACATTTTCAAAAACAAAATTCCCTTCTTTGTTTGCAACACTTAATTTAATAACCGAAGAATCTTTTGATCTTAATAATGTAATAGTTGCCGATTCAACGGTCTTTACACTTCCATCAATTACATGACCGGAAATTTTACCGGTTTTGGTTTGTGCAATTGCAACGAAAGAATAAGTGAATGTGAGTACCAGCAGTGTTAGAATCTTTCTCATTTTGTAGAGGTTTTATAGTTTAATACTTGTTTTTGTTAATTACAGTCCAAAAATAGGTACTTGTTATTGCCAAGTACAATGTTTTATAGTGAGCGGTTGATATTAGTGATGTGTGGACGAAAATTGATTTGTGAATAGGACGCAGAAGGGGAAACCTGGTTACAATTAACCTGGCCAGAAGTTTAAAAGGCAGAAATCTGACATGACTGGCTTAAATAGGGAGGGTGGGCTGAATTTTAGAATCTAAAGCCCAAATTCCTCTTTAATAGGATCAGAATAGGTACGGCCCGAAGTAAGGCGATTGCTTGATTTATCATTCATTACAAAAAGAAAACGGCCATTAAAATGTTTGTGCATTTCTTTTATCTTCTCTTTATTTATAATATATGATTTCTGTATCCGAAAAAAATGAGAAGGCAATTTTTCTTCTAATGCACTTAATGTTTGATCGGTTAAATGTTTTTGCCCATCAACAGTAAAAACAAAAACATATTTATCCTGTGCTTCGAGGTATGAAATGTTTTCAAACCGGATCAGCATAATCCGGTCACCTGTTTTTATAGGCAGTGCTGTTGCTTTTTGTGGTGTTTTTAGTTGAGCAATAATTTGCTGCAATCCATTCATGTTTATTGCCGAATCCGATTTGCCAAATAGTTTTAATTTTTGAATACTATGATTCAGCCTTTCTTCTTTAATCGGTTTCAACAGGTAATCAATAGAAAAAGTTTCAAAAGCTTTTATTGCATATTGTTCATATGCGGTTGTAAAAATGATATTTGGTTTGTGTTGCAGTTTTTCAATTACTTCAAAACCGGTTAAGTCAGGCATTTGAATATCTAAAAAAATTAAATCCGGTTTCAGCGATTCAATTTTTTCAATCGCCTCTCTCCCATTACCAGCCTCCCCAATTACTTCCACTGCATCGGCATGTTCAAGTAAGAGATTTCTCATCAATCTTCTTGCAGCAGGTTCATCATCTATTATTATGGCTTTATACAGTAGGCTCATCTTTCATAAGTTTATAAATATGAATGGAAACCTGTTTGACTGGCTGATTGCTGAAATGAATTTCATAATTACCGGGGAATAATAAATCCATTTTATCATAAATGCTTTTTACACCGTAGCCCGGGGACAACTCATCAGGAAATGCAGGACCATTATCAGCAACAATCATAACCATTCCCTCATTTTCCTTTTTTACTTCAATATTTATTTCTGTTAGCTTACCCGTAGCTTTCAATCCATGCTTCACAGCATTTTCCACAATGGGTTGCAAAACAAACCGGGGTACCATAAAATGATTTAACTCCGGATCAACATTCATTTCATAAGTTAACTGATCTTCAAATCTTATTTTTTCGATTTGCATATACACTTCAGCCATTGCCACCTCATCATTTATTGTAGTGTAGTTATGATTGCTGTAATTAATACTGTACCGGAATAAATCTGCCAGAGCTATTGTCATTTTTCTTGCTTTCTTTCCATCTGTAACTGCTAAATCGGCAATTGAATTCAGTGCATTGTATAAAAAATGAGGATTAATTTTTGAATGAAGAGCATCTAATTCAGCTTTTGTTTTTAATGTTTGCAATTTTGAAAGCTCCAATTCTTTTTCATTCATCTTTTTTTGCCTTTCAATATCCACATAACTCATCGTAACATAAATAAGGCCTGTCATACAGCCTGTATAAAAATTAAAGAGTAATGTAAATTCAAGTTTTTCGAAATGACCACCGCTTGCAAAATAATTTACGGGTATCCCTGTTGCGATAGTACAGATAATAATGGTGGACATAATTACGGCCATTCTTTTTTTAAAGCCGGCTTTTTTTACCCATCGCAAATCTGTAACAAACCAGGTAATATTAAAAACAAATAACACCATTCCTGTAACTGCAATAACCTGTATTAAATAATAATGCAAAATTTTACCACTTAATGCATTTCTGGTAAACTCAGGTGACGTAGGCGAAAGAGCCAGAATAAAACAAATGGCAATTAACCACACAACCGCATTTTTTCTAACCAGTTGATTTCTGATATATCGTTTGAATAAGCTATTAAAATTGGCTAACAGGTAAAGCCCCGCCACAAGCATTAGAGTTGAAAACAAAACGATAACCAGAAAATGTTGAAATTGAAATTCCATAGCCTGCAAAATAAATATTCGTTGATGAAAGCGGGGTTTGCCTTCGTAAACTAACAAATTTAAGGCGTGAAGAGAGTATATTGCAGGTAAAATTTTCAGATGATAATTGATTTCAGATCAGATACAGTTACCAAACCTTCACCAGGCATGCTTGATGCAATGATGAACGCAAAGGTTGGCGATGATGTATTTGGAGATGACCCTTCTATAAACGAACTGGAAAAAATGGTGGCTGAATTATTCGGAATGGAAGCGGCCGTTTTTTGCCCATCGGGTACTATGACCAATCAAATTGCAATTAAATGCCATACTCAGCCAGGCGATGAAGTGATTTGTGATGAATCATCTCATGTGTATCAATATGAAGGAGGAGGCATAGCATTTAATTCATCGGCTTCTGTAAAATTATTAAATGGTGACCGCGGCAGAATTACAGCCGAACAAGTAAAGGCTTCTATTAATCCTGACGATAACCACAAAGCAAAAACAAGTTTAGTTTCGTTAGAAAATACCAGCAATCGTGGTGGCGGCAGTTGCTATGATTTTGAAGAAATAAAAAAAATTAAATCGGTTTGTTCCGAAAATAAATTAGCCTTCCATCTGGATGGAGCAAGAATATGGAATGCGTTGGTTGCAAAAAACGAAACGCCAAAACAATATGGAAAAATTTTCGATAGTATTTCCATTTGCCTGAGTAAAAGTCTGGGTTGCCCGGTTGGTAGTTTATTACTGGGTAAAAAAGATTTTATAAAAAAAGCAAGGCGTATAAGAAAAGTTTTTGGTGGTGGTATGCGGCAGGCAGGCTTTATGGCAGCTGCGGGTATTTATGCATTGCAAAATAATATTGAGCGGTTGAAAGAAGATCATCTACACGCCACACAAATTGCTGATGCAGTTGCAAAAAAAGATTTTGTAAAACTCTTGCTGCCCGTAGAAACAAATATTATCATTTTTGAATTAAATGATTCATTACCTGCCCCTGAACTAGTTTCAAAATTGAATGAGAAAAATATTCTATCTTATGCGATTGCTCCAAACAGGGTAAGATTTGTAGTGCATTTAGATGTAACAGAGGAAATGGTTGGAAGAACAATTGAAGTAATTGAAAAATTATAATTTCTTAAATTTTTTATCTTACAATTTGAAAAAATTATGTTCCCAAAAATAAACCCAACAACTACGGATGCATGGAAAGCCCTGGAAACGCATGCTGCAGAAATGAAACAAATGCACCTTCGTGACTTATTTGTAAATGATACGAACCGTTTTGAAAAATTTGCACTCTGTACAAAAGATATTGTATTTGATTATTCAAAAAACATACTTGCGACTAAAACTTTGCAATTGCTTTTCGATCTGGCAAAAGAATGTAAACTGAAAGATGCGATTGAAGCTATGTACAATGGAGATAAGATAAATGAAACCGAAAACCGTTCGGTTCTGCATATTGCTTTAAGAAATTTTTCCAAATCTCCGGCTTATAGCGAAGGAAAAGATGTGATGCCTGAGGTGAGAAAAGTATTAAGGCAAATGAAAAATTTTTGTACTTCAGTACATAGTGGCAAATGGAGAGGCTTTACGGGCAAAAAAATAAAATACATTGTAAATATTGGAATTGGGGGAAGTGATTTGGGCCCCCTGATGGTAACAGAAGCATTAAGACCTTATAAGGTAAATGGAATAGAAA
>JANLSA010000535.1:0-5850 GCA_031362085.1 Bacteroidota bacterium
TATCGCCTTTCTTCAGGGTGTGTTGTATTTTTTCTTCATCTGTGTCACTGGTCATTACGGCTACGGTGCCGCTAATACATTTCCATATTTCGGCGCGGCGGTGGTGGTATTGCCAGCTCAATCTTTTATGCGGCGCCACCAATAAAATTTTCGGGCTTAGCTTATTGGTAATTTTTAAAGCATCCAAATTTTCATTGGGAAAATAATGTTTGGCAAATTGTGCAGCCTGCATTTCATCCAATACATAAAATCCGCCCCAGGGCCTTGTGTCATCTTTATTAACTACTGTAAAATGTAAGTGAGCCAGTTTAGCAGCTACTTTTTCAAAAACAGAATTTTTATCGCTCATTGTTTTTTAATTAAAATCAGAATTGTATTATAAACTAACCCCTTGGCGAAGTTAATTTCCTTAGCCCCGCTTGTGCGGGGCGAAATATTAGTAGAAACAACGAATCATATCAGGGTTGCAAAGCCCCATCGGGGCGACATGTGAAATATTTCGCCCCGATGGGGCTCTAACACAACACTAAAATATGTTTCTACTAACATTTTGCCACTCTGGGGCGATGAATTTCACTTCTAAAAATTAACTCCGCCAACGGGTTAAACTAATCTTTCACCAATTTTTTTTCAAGGTCTTCGAGTGATACACCTTTTGTCTCCGGTACTTTTGTTAGTACCCAGATCAATTGCAACACCATCATAGCTGCAAAGAATGCAAAGATGGGCCATGGCGATTTTGTTCCACTGAAAATTCCTTTTTGTTCATCTAAAAAATAAGGAGTGATGAGTGTAATGATTGCGGCAAACACCCAATGGGTACTGCTGCCGAATGACTGCCCCATTGCCCTTACTTTGTTTGGAAATATTTCGGAAATAAAAACCCAGATAACAGCCCCCTGCCCTACTGCATGTGAGGCGATGAATAATAAAAGAAATGTCATTAAAAATGCAGAGCCGGCACCGGAATAAAAACTCCACGCTACCATGCCCAGGCTGATGATATAACCAAAGGAACCGATGATTAATAATTTTTTGCGGCCGATCCGATCGATAAGATATAAACCGACAAACGTGAAAAGTAAATTGGTGCCACCAATGGCAATGGAGTTTAATAACGATTCTTTTGCAGCGAGGCCAGCTCTTCCTAATATTTCGGGTGCATAATACATAATGAAATTAATGCCCGACCATTGATTGAAAAAGGCAACAAAGAATGCAAGCCATACAATGGCTTTGTACTTGCGGCTGAAAATTCCGGATGCATTACCGGTTGATGATTCATGTTGAATACTTTTGGTGATAGAAGCTATCACTTCATCAACATTGATGACACCTAATCGTAGAAAAATATTTTTTGCTTTTATTAAATCATTTTTCTTTTCTATCAGCCACCGCGGACTTTCCGGAATACCCGTTACCATAAGTGTATAGAGAAGTGCCGGCACGGCCATTACTCCCAGCATCCATCGCCAATCATCACTGCCACCAAAACCCTGCAAAAAATAATTGGAAAGAAATGCAATCAAAATGCCGAATACAATATTGAACTGGTACATAGCAACCAGTCTTCCTCTTGTTGCCGGTGTGGAAATTTCAGAAATATATGTTGGCGCTACAACCGATGAAACGCCAATACCGATACCACCAATAAAACGAAAGAAAGAAAAAGTATATGGGTCCTGCGCCAATGCAGATCCCAATGCTGAAAGGCTGAATAATATTCCTATCCAGAATAAAACTTTTTTCCGTCCGTATTTTTCTGTTGGTATACCACCCAGCATAGAACCTGCTACGGTTCCCCATAATGCCATTGACATAATAAAGAAACCATGAAACCACGGGCTTGTATGCCAGAGTTCTTTGATAGGGAGGTTGGCTCCGGAAATAACAACGGTATCGAACCCAAAAATAAATCCGGCCAGTGCAGCTATTAAGGATATACCTAAAAGGCTGATTGTTTTTTTAGAAGCAACAATATTTGCTGCATCATTTGATTGTATTTGCATTTTATAAAATTAAGTTGGTTTAGAATTTTTCACAGGTATGAAAACGGAAGTTATCGCTGTTTTCGATTGGTTGCGTGTTTGAGTTGGTTTTTTGTTTAGAAGTTCGGGGATGAGTCTTATTAATTTTATAATAAATCATTACTCCTTTGAAGAAATTTCAATCTGGAATCTGATTCCCTTATTTTTGCAACCCTTCGGGGGTTTAGCTCAGCTGGCTAGAGCGTTTGCATGGCATGCAAAAGGTCACCGGTTCGACTCCGGTAACCTCCACTTTATAAAAGAGGCTGTCTCAAAAATGAAGAATTTAAACACAGAGATTTGAGTTACACAGAGAAAGTAAAATTGGAAATCAATACTCTGTGTAACTCTGTTTCTCCTTTTCTCTGTGTTGAAAATACTTTTGAGACAGCCTCTTTTTCTTTTTTTCAACTATAAAAAATTTTTATTCATACAGGACAGTTAACAACAGTTCTTATTATGTTTTTCTTTACTTTCAACGCAAATTAAATTGCTTCCATGTCAACCAACCAAACGAATGCTGCCACCAAATATCTTTTTCCTTTTATATTGGTAACCAGTTTGTTTTTTCTCTGGGCGTTTTTGCATAATACAAATCCCATTCTTATTCCGCATTTAAAAAAAGCATGCCAGCTCAGCGATACACAGTCATCGTTTATAGACCTCGCTGTTTACTTCGGGTATTTTTTAATTGCAATACCTGCGGGTTTGGTAATGCATAAATTTGGGTATAAAAAAGGAATTCTTATCGGGCTATGCCTGTATGCAGCCGGCGCATTATTATTTGTACCTGCAGCATCCGGAAGAAGTTATCTTTTATTTTTAACGGCTTTATTTATTTTGGCAGCCGGCGCCACATTCCTGGAAACAGTTGCCAATCCGTATATCTCAATTCTGGGTCCGAAAGAAACATCAGAACAACGATTAAATTTTGCACAATCCTTTAATGGAGTAGGCGCATTTGTGGCTCCGCTGCTTGGTGGTACATTTATTTTATCGGGTGTAGAACATACAAAAGATGAACTGAGCCAGATGGCAACAAATGGTACACTCAATGCATACCTGCAGTCGGAAGCGGACACAGTTAAAATTCCATACTTAATCATTGCAGCCGTAGTTGCACTGGTTACCATTGGCTTCTTTGTTACCAAACTTCCTGAAGTAAAAGAATCGGATGCAGCAGATGCACATACCGGTTTTTCATTACGTGTGTTACGGCACAGTCATGTAAAGTGGGCTGTGATTTCGCAATTCTTTTATGTAGGTGCACAGGTAGGTGTGGGTAGTTTCTTTATCCGTTTTTCAAAACAAACAATGGACTTACCTGAAAAAACAGCTGCTTACTGGTGGGGCATTATTGCCATGGTTGGTTTTATGGCTGGCCGTTTTGCAGGAACATTCCTGATGAAGTTTATCAAGCCACAAAAGCTTTTATTACTCTATGCCATAATAAATATTCTGCTGCTTACACTTGCTTTAAATACACATGGAAAGATTTCTGTATATACCGTAATGGCTGTTCCGTTCTTTATGTCTATCATGTTTCCAACTATTTTTGCATTAGGTATAAAAGAACTGGGAGAAGAAACAAAGATGGCATCTTCCTTAATTGTCATGTCAATTGTTGGAGGTGCATTGGCTCCTTTATTAATGGGTGCAATTTCAGATTCAACCGGCAGCATGCAAAAAGCATATATTGTTCCTTTACTATGTTTCATTGTAGTTGCCTGGTTTGGATGGAAAGGGTATAAAATAAAAGAAGTACATGTTTAGCTTAAAAAATAAAACAGCAGTAATAACCGGTGGTGGCAGTGGCATCGGAAAAGCGATTGCCGTATTGTTTGCAAAACAGGGCGCCTCGGTACATATTTTAGAATTAAATACAGAAAGTGCAGAAGAAGCTGCAAGAGAAATAAATAAATCGGGTGGTGTAGCCATTGCTCACTCCTGCAATGTTGCGGATCAAAAAAGTATAGTAAGCCTGTTTGAAAAAATTGGAACAATAAATATGCTGGCAAATATTGCCGGCATTGCAAATATTGGAAAAGCAGACACAACCAGCGAAGAAGATTTTGATAAACTGATGCTGGTAAATGTAAAAGGCGTTTATAATTGTATTTATGCTGCTATCCCCCAATTAAGAAAAGCCGGTGGTGGTTCTATTCTGAATATGGTATCTGTTGCGGCACATGTTGGCATAGCCGATCGTTTTGCCTATAGCACCAGCAAAGGTGCGGTAATGGCAATGACGCTGAGTGTGGCTAAAGATTATATTAATGAAAATATCCGTTGCAATTCTATTTCGCCGGCAAGAATACATACACCGTTTGTAGATGGTTTTTTAAAAAATAATTATCCCCGCCAGGAAAAGGAGATGTTTGATAAACTTTCTAAAACACAACCCATCGGAAGAATGGGTACGTCGGATGAAGTAGCTGCGCTTGCATTATATATGTGCAGCGATGAAGCATCTTTTATTACCGGGTGCGATTATCCAATTGATGGAGGATTTATAAAACTCAATAATTAGTTTATATGAAAAAAATATTTTCAGTAACTGCTTTTGTCCTTAGCATACTTATTTCTATTGCGCAAAACAACTATACACCAACTTCGGAAAATCTTGCGATGCGAAAAGAATTCCAGGATATTAAATTCGGCATGTTTATTCATTGGGGTGCATCCAGCGTATTAGGTGCCGGCGAATGGGTGATGAATAACCGGAATATAAAAAAAGAGGATTATGCTAAACTGATTCATATTTTCAATCCGCAAAATTTTGATGCTGCTAAATGGGTAACCATTGCCAAATCAGCCGGTATGAAATATATAACTTTCATCACCCGGCATCATGATGGTTTTAGTAACTGGGATACAAAACAATCTGACTGGAAGATTACAAATACACCGTATGCTAAAGATGCATTGAAACAATTATCCGATGAATGTCATAAGCAGGGAATAAAACTTTTCTGTTATTATTCATTGCTGGATTGGTACCGCAGCGATTACCAGTATGAAACAGGCAAAACAGGAAAAGGAACCGGCAGAACAAAAAAAAGTGACTGGGAAAGTTATATCCGTTTTATGAAAGCTCAGTTAACTGAGTTGTTGACAAACTATGGCGAAATATCCGGCATCTGGTTCGATGGACATTGGGATCAACTGGATAATGATGTGGACAAAACTTTAAAATCAAAGACCAACTGGCATTACGATGAAATTTACAATCTCATCCACCAGCTGCAACCAAAATGTTTAATCAGCAATAATCATCATTTAACTCCCATACCGGGTGAAGATTTTCAGGCATTTGAAAAAGATTTGCCCGGGCATAATACAACTGGTTTTGGTGGCGCTGCAATTTCTGAATTACCTATGGAAACCTGCGAAACGATGAATGACAGCTGGGGTTTTAATATTACAGACAGAAATTATAAATCGGTAAAAAAAATAGTTCAATACATTGTAAAGGCAGCGGGCTACAATGCAAATTTTTTATTGAATGTGGGGCCTATGCCGGATGGTACTATTCAATCTGAATTTGCCGATACGTTGAAGATGGTTGGTAAATGGATGGCGCAAAACGGAGAAACCATTTATAATTCAAGAGGGAATGTGATTCCACCAAAAGACTGGGGAACGCTTACCATAAAAAACAAAGCAGCCTTTGTTCATATATTGAGCAAACCTGAAAATCCGGCTTTCCTGTTTATTCCCGAATTGAAAGAAAAAATTACGAAAGCATCTTTATTCAATAGTCAGCGTGAAATAAAATTTAAACAGCAACCGGAAGGAACCTTTATTTACCTGGATGGTGTTT
>JANLSA010000402.1:0-10037 GCA_031362085.1 Bacteroidota bacterium
CTTTTTTCTTCTTCAATCCTTCAAATAACTCTACAAGTTTTATTAAGGACAAAATTCCAAATGCAATTGCCACAAACAAATTCATATTTTTTTGTTTTATGCTTTCAAATTCAACATTAAAGTAATCGTTGAATTTGAGATATGAGACAAGCCCACAAGCAATAAATCCAACTATATTAAAAAACAATCTATGCTTCTTTATAAATTTGAACATGCTGAATCATTTTAAAAATTCACACATCCGCACATTTTCAAATCATCCTCTCCCAAACATCTCATCATCTTTATCAACTCTTGACTGATCTTCCAACGGAAATTCTTTCCGCATCGGGAAATAATCCATCTCTTCCACATTCAAAATTCTTTTCAGATTCGGATGACCAACAAAATTTACCCCAAAAAAATCATAAGTCTCTCTCTCCATCCAGTTGGCTGAAGAAAATAATCCGGTAGAGGTGTACACATCCGGGGTATTAATATCCGTAAACACCTTTAACCGTACCCGGATATTATCAACCAGATTGTGGAGATGATAAACAACCGCTAATTCTTTTCCAACATTATCAGGATAATGAACAGCACATAAGTCTGTAAGAAACCGAAATTTCAATTGCTCATCATCATATAAAAAATTAAGCACCTTCAGATTTAAATCTTTCGGCGCTTCAAATGTGAGCAGGCCATATGGTTCTTCAAAGTCCATTACCCGGTCTCCAAATTTTTCAGTTAATCTTTGCCTGATGATATCGTTTGTCAAAGCCATTTAAATCTATTCAATTATTTTTTTCTATTACAATTGTTCGGGCTGCTAAATCGTGAATTGCTCTTCTTTCTTTATTAAACCCTATCGTAACAAATGAAAGCCACCCTAAGAAAAATTTTATTATTAATCTTATATAGGCCTGAAACAGGTTAATTTTTTCTCCTGCATTTGCAAATTTTCTCACTCTTATTTTCATCAAATAATTCCCAAGGGTACATCCTAATGTCATAGAAACAGGTTCATACACTCCCCATATTCCGATAAAAAGAAAAGCCCTTATCCATTCATCTTTGTCCAGTTGTGCGGGATTTATCTTATCCAAAATCCAGGTAGATATTAACATCATACCAAGCATAAAAAAAAGATCAATAAAAATTGATTGAATTCTTTTTGCCAGGCCTGCATAAATTACTTCCATCTTTTAATTATTGTATCCCGTAACTTTCGAGCAATGATTTATACTTTTCACCATTCCTTCTTCTTAAACTTTCTTTGCCAATTAAATCCTGTATGCGCAGCACACCATCTATTATTGCTTCGGGGCGTGGTGGGCAACCCGGAACATAAACATCAACCGGTATTACCTGATCAATTCCCTGTAACACACTATAGGTATCAAAAATACCACCACTGCTTGCACATGCACCAACTGCTATTACCCAACGGGGTTCAGCCATTTGCAGGTAAACCTGTTTTACAACGGGTCCCATTTTTTTCGCAATCGTTCCCATCACCATTAATAAATCACATTGTCGTGGAGAAAATCCAACCCGTTCGCTACCAAATCTTGCCAAATCGTAATGTGAACCCATGGTTGCCATAAATTCTATACCACAACATGAAGTAGCAAATGGCAAAGGCCAGATAGAATTTTTCCTTGCCAAACCAATTACATTATTGAGTTTGGTAGCAAAGAATCCTTCACCCTGCTGACCTTCGGGCATTTCACCCATACTGATATCAGCTACCAGTGGTTTGTGATTAATATTATATGATACAGGACGCATTTTATTTAAAATTTAATTCTAACTGAGTTACTACGATTGTATTCAATCTTCAATACTAAACTGCCAAATTTGAATTTCTACTAATCTTCCCACTTCAACGCACCTTTTTTCAGGATATAATAAAATCCGCAAAGAAAAAATCCTACAAACATCAAAACCGCCCAAAAGCCCGGCCATCCTAATCCTTTAAAAATTACAGCATATGGATAAAAGAAAATTACCTCTACATCGAACAACACAAATAAAATAGCTGTCAAAAAATATTTAATAGCCATCGGTTGACGTGCATCTCCATGACTGGCTATACCGCTTGAAAAATTTTCTAACTTATCGCTTGTTTTTCTTTTGGGCCCCAGCCAATGTGTAACAAAAGTTAAGAATACAACTAACCCAACAGCGATGAAAATCTGAATGCCAACCGGCAAATAACTGGATGCATTATTTATATCTGCATTTTGTGGTAATCCCGTTTGAAGTAATTTAAACATAGAGAATTCTTGAACAAAGCAAAAATAAGGTGGCAATATCAATTTACCTGAAAAACAAAGGAATGGTTTTGGGGTTTGTGGTATTTTTTATTTCAATTTTTTAAACTACAAATACTCGACTCCTCCGATTCCACATACAACACACAAGTACAAAATTAACACGTATTGTTTATCTGATTTCTGTTGCATATTGATTATTGATTTTTTTAACTTAAGCTATATGAAAATAAACGACCCCAAAAAGAAAAGTCCTCCATCAATAGACAAAGGACTTTCATTTTAAAAACGAAGAAAACCGAGTTTATATGGTGGCAACATCTGTAATAATAACAGCTGTTGTTTTAGTTTTTGCTTTTGTTGTTCCTGACTTTTTAACTGCCGGCTTTTTTACCACCGGCTTTGTTGCTGTTGTTTTTGTACCAGTTGCTTTCACAGGTGTTTTTTGTTTTGGGGTGGCGGGTTGTTTTACAGGAGTAACCGGTTTTTTAAGATATTCAATAATACTTTTTATCTGAGTATTTGAAGTATCAAGGTCTAATCCCCGCATCGCATATACTAATGCTGCTTCTTTATCACTTTTAATATTATTAAAATATCCAATTAAAGCAAGTGAAGATGTAATTCCAAGTGATTTAAATCTGATTTTATCCAACAGTGCAAGATCAAGTGCCTTGGAGTAACTATTCACCATATTTGTTACATAAGGCTCCTGTGTAAATGTAGTATCAAGTGTTCCATTTACCCGACCTCTCCAATAATGACCTAAAATACTATCAGGCTGCAAAGCAGTGTAAGCAGCAAACAAACTATCTGCCTTTTGCATTTCATTTATCTGAGTATAGAGTATACCGATATTTACCAAAGTGCCGGGGTTTGGCTGTCTTCTTGTTTTAAAGATTACCAACCGCATATCTGCTTCCTGTTTTTTGCAGCTCCGTTTTTTAAAATCATCGGCTGCATCTGTCAAATAATCTATTTTATCCTGCAATACGGTATCGGTTGATGCACCTATAAGATAAATGCTATAAAGTTCTTCACAAGGCACTCCCGATCCTGCATACACCTCTGCTTTCAATTTATAGTCAGCTGGGAAAAAGCCATCCTTTTCTTTATTAAAAAATTCATCCAGATTTGCTCTGGCATTGCCAAAATCTTTTTTCTCATTGTATGAGTGAGCAAGCATTCGTAACACTCTTGGTTTTACTTTTACGCCTTGCAATGTTTTTACCGATTCGCCTTTCGAAATAGCACATTCATAATCTTTGTTTATAAAACATAATTGCCCACTTAGAAAATCATGTTCCCATTTATCTTCATTAGGCCTTGAACTAATATATTTATTTAAATTCGTTTGCGCATTTGCAATATCACGACGTGCAAAATAATAATAGAACAATTCGTAATAAGCCAAACTGAAATTTGGATCTACCCGTATGGCATTATTCAAATTCTCCAAAACAAGATCCCAGTTTCGCTGCGTTTCAAATAATTTTGCAATCCGTACATACGCATAAGCAAAATTTGGATTCAGACTCAACGCATTTCTAAATGCTTCGTAAGAATCTTTACCTGCTTCACCCGGTCTTGCTTTACGAATAGCATTGCCAAGATTTAAAAAGATGTCTGGATTTTTTGGATTTAATAAAACTGCGTTTTGCAAAACCTGTTCGGCATATTTAAAGTCGCCATTTTTTGCATCTGTATGGGCACGGCCAATTGCATTCAAAATGTCGGCATTGTCTTTTCCTTTTTTATCCTTGCTCATGGTGATAGCCGTTTCAAAATTTTGACGGGCTTCATTTACTTTTTTATCAAGCAAAAGATAATGACCCATGCCAACCAATAACAGGGGCGCCTGATTACTTGCAGGCAATGCTTTTTCATACAATTCTTTTGCCCTACTATTATCATCCATATCAAAATAGGTTTGACCCAACCAATAAGCTGCATCAATATTATTTGGATTTTCGGCAAGTAATTTCTGAAATACGCCGATAGCACTCTGCATTCTGTCTGCATACAGATGGTTCAATCCTTCCTGTAATGTTTGTGCCTTAGTAACTGTCATCAAAAAAAGGGATGCAAGTAAGGCAAGCATGGTTTTCTTCATTTGCTTTTTCGTTTTTAGGGATTGTAAATATAAACTTCTTCGTTTTAATCAACTATTAATTTCAAACTTAATACCAGGTTTCGTTTTAAATTTTTATTCCAGATTTTCTAAAGATATTACTTTCTGCAAAAAGAACTTATTCCCGTGAAATCACAATTGGCCGGATATAAAAATCTTTCCAGGCAGGCACTAAATAGGCTCTGTGAAAAATCAATTGCCCTATATTATCCGTCATAAAATTTGCAAACCCTTTTCCAAGCCCCTGATGTTTTTCCTTTAATATATATACGAGATCTCTTAACATTGGGTATCGCTGCAAATAAATATTTCCCTGTACCGGTTTTATATAAATGCCTTTTGTATCTACGCTTTCTAATTGAGCAATTTTGACTTTTTTCAAAAAACTAAGGTGTAAACTATCATCACGGTTCCCTATCCAACTTACACCAATAAAGCCAATTGCGTCTTTTTGTTGGGCGATATAATCGATCACTCCTTCACTTGTTCTGGCGGCCACAGCCTTTTTTGTCAATGAATCTTTTCTTAACACAGAATCGACGATAAAACGAACCGTACTGGTTGCTTTAATGCCATCAAATACCGGAATTAAAGTTCTCTTAAATTTTCCTGTGAGTATTTGTTTTAATTCTTCCATTGTAAAAAGTGAATCCGGATTATCCGGATGTACAATTACAGCAATCGCATCTACTGCCAATACTCTGCTATCCGGATTAACCTTAAATGAATCGATCAGATGGTTCTGTTCTGATTCATTCAGCTTTCTTGTGGTGATAACCATCCGGATACTGTCATTTTCAATATCATTGAGGCAATCTGCCTCGGGTTTATAAATGACATTAATTTTCGTTTTACGCCAGCGGGATTCATACACTTTCACCATCTCATCTATTATTGGCTTAAATGATTCATCGCAACTAACATTGATAATACCACTATCTCTTCTATCGGGTAATATGGATCGTTGTTCATCATAGGATGTGCAACTGCTATTAGAAATCATCAATAGGAAAACAATTACAGTCAAAAAGCTTTTACCGGTTTTAAGTTCAACATGGTTCATGGCTAAAAATAATTTTTCTTATAGCCGCGGTAAATACGCCAGGCGCCATAGATAAAACAAATAACTGCAAAGAACTTTTCAATTCCATCGGGTGGAATGCTCCGGTTTAGTTCTAAATTGAAAAAACCACGGAAAAAAATAAATGCACCGGCAAGTACAATTAAAATTCCCATTCCATAATCCATAACGCTTCGCATACCGGATACCTGCTTACGTTTTCTTTTTTCATATTCTTCGAACATATTTTATTTTTTCTGAGGGTAGCAAATTAAGATATTTTTACTTTGTTGCCCGACTAAATTAACTAAATTCTATTTTTCAATACCCCTCCCATCCAACCCTCTTTTGTGGAATGGGAAGATTGACTCCGATCGTACAATAATTCTCATCCCCTTATTCATCAAAGAACCTATTATAAATCCTCAACAGCAATAAAGGTTATAGGTAATACATAAGATACTGCAACAGTAATATCATTTTGAATTCCCGGTTTCCAACGGGGCATTTTCTTTACTACCCTGCTCACTTCTTTTTCATATTCTTTTCCGGGACTTTCAAGAATGACAATATCGCTAATGCTTCCATCTTTTCCCACAACAAATTTTACTCTTACAATTTTTTTATCGCCAATTTCTAATTGATCGGGGGTTACCAGATTGCGGCGCATAAACTCAATAAGAGCGGCAGTACCACCAGGATATTCAGGTGCTTGTTCACGAATTTTAAAAATCGGCTCTACAACTACAGTTTCAACGGTAGTTATAGTTGAAGTTCCTGTATTCGTTAAATCTTTAGGCTTAGCTTTATTATCTTCTATTCCATCAGAATTTCTATTTGAAATAACAGCTCCATTTATATCTTCTATTGTTGGTAAAGGATCATTCACTTGTGGATCAGGAACGATTTTAGGTGCCTGATAATCCACTTGCCTAACCTTAGGTTTTTCAACTGGCTTAGGTTTTTCAGGCTCAATAATTTTTTTAGGGGTTAAATCAACATTCGAAATACTAATACTTGGTTTATCATTATTGTTCCCCGCAGGATCAGCATTTGAAACTCGTATAAAGTTTAGCAGAATTAAAAATAAAACCAATCCCAAACCAATACCCAATGCTTTTAATAACCGTCTGTCATAATCATTTCTTAACGCATAAGCACCGTATTCTTTGTTCCGGTTTTCAAAAATGATGTCGAGCAGGTTTGCTTGCAAAATTTCTTTGTTTGTCATAGCTGTGTGTTTTGAAATGAGATTCTGTTACTTCTTAATTCCATAAATGTTTCAATCGATATGCAATACACTTTAAGTTAAAATTATTAACCACCAATCTTCCTGTGTTTACTGCCTGAAGCTTGCTCCTTGCAGCTTGCGGCTTGTACCTTACATTTGCGTGATGAAAATATTGATGGTGTGCCTGGGTAATATTTGTCGCAGTCCGCTTGCAGAAGGAATTTTGCAAGACAAAGCTTTTAAAGCCGGGTTGAATTGGAGTGTGGAAAGTGCCGGCACCAATCAATATCATACGGGAGAGCCGCCTCATCCTTTATCACAAAAAGTGGCGGAGTTGAATGGTATTAATATCAGCAGGCAACGGGCAAGAAGATTTATTGCTGATGATTTTGAACGCTATGACAAAATATATGCATTAGCAGAAGATGTGCTGGATGAAATTAAAAGAATTGCGGGTAAAAAATATGATGCATCAAAAATTGATTTGCTGATGAATGAACAATTTCCTGAAAAAAACAGGGATGTACCCGATCCTTATTATGGAATTGAATCCGGGTATCATACTGTTTTTAAAATGCTGGAGGAAGTAAGTGAAAAAATAATTGAGAAATATTCAACACTCAATATTCAACAATCAATGATCAAATAAATTACACCAAGATTAAATTTCCAATTAATTCATTTAGTTTTTGACAAAATGATTTTATAAAAAATGACCAAACCAAGTTTACCACAAGGCACTAGAGATTTCGGACCGGAAACCGTTCGTAAACGAAATTTTATTTTTAATACTATCAGGAATGTCTTTGAGTTGTATGGCTTTCAACCGTTGGAAACACCGGCAATGGAAAATATTGAAACGTTGATGGGAAAATATGGTGATGAGGGTGATAAATTGATTTTTAAAATACTCAACAACGGTCTTGATAATCCAGCTAAAGAAAAACAAATAAGAGAAGATTTTGAAAAAATACTGGATGGAAAAAACAATAAAGGAATTACAGAACGAGCATTAAAATATGATCTCACAATTCCTTTTGCAAGATTTGTTGCAATGAATCATACCCAACTGACATTTCCATTTAAACGTTATCAAATACAACCAGTATGGCGAGCAGACAGACCGCAAAAAGGACGTTACCGTGAATTTTATCAATGTGATGCTGATGTAGTGGGAAGTAATGGGCTGATGAGCGAAGTGGAACTAATTCAAATAATCTATGAGGTTTACCAAAGACTAGGAATCCCAGTAACAATCATTATTAACAATAGAAAAATATTAAATGGAATATTTCAAAAATGTAAAATCCCTTTAGAAAAACTTAATGATGTTCTTACTGCAATTGACCAGTTTGATAAAATTGGTATTAATAATTCATTGCTAAATCTACTTTCAAAAGGCTTAGTTCAAAAGCAAATAGACGACCTAAAGTCAATTTTAATTGAATTAGCGACTTCCGAAACACCTGAAGTTCTATTAAATAATCTTGAAAATAAATTCGGAAACGATACTAAAGTTGGAGTTGATGGTATTAAAGAAACAAAAGATATTTTTAATCTACTTTTAAGTATTAATAAAGAAAGATTAGTTTTTTTTAATCCCAAAAACAATCCAAAAATTTATACACCATCAGAAATTAAATTAGATTTTAACCCATATATCAAGTTAAAAAAAGGGGATTTAAATATTCATTTTGATCTAACACTTGCTAGGGGCTTAAATTATTACACCGCATCAATTTTTGAAATTAAAGCAAATGTAGGATCCTTAAAAAGCAGCATCGGTGGTGGCGGCCGTTATGATGATCTTACCGGATTGTTTGGTGTACCTGGTATTCCCGGAGTAGGTATTTCATTCGGTGTAGACAGGATTTATGATGTGATGGAAGAACTGAAATTGTTTCCGGCTGCTATACATACCGGTACACAAGTTTTATTTTTCAATTTAGGAAATGAAGAAAGCAAGTCTGCTTTTATACTCATGCAACATTTGCGTACCAAAGGCGTACGATGCGAATTGTATCATGAGGCGGTCAAATTTGACAAACAATTTAAATATGCAGAGAAAAAGAATATTAGTTTCGCAATTCTAATTGGTAGTAAAGAATTAGAAAATAAAACCTGCTCGGTAAAAGATTTGCGCAATGGCAACCAGCAGGAAATGAGTTGGGATGATTTGCTAACTAATTTTTCATTTTTATAACTCTTTTAAAAAAATAGTATGAAAACAACAATCAAAAACCTTTTTAAGTTTTTCAGTTTCATTTTTATTCTCAGCAGTTGCAGTAAAAAAGCTGCTGATGTATTAATACCTGAAGACGCAGCAATGGTGTTACATATTAATGCAGCATCGCTTAGTTCAAAACTCACCTGGGACGAAATAAAGAATTCTGAGTGGTTTAAAATGGCAAGCAAAGAAGGGCCGGCTAATGACTTTCAAAGAAAATTAATGGAAAACCCTGATAGCTCAGGTATTGATTTGAAAAGTGATATGTATCTGTACATGCAAGTAAGAGCAAACAATTCGTATGTGGTTGTACAGGGAAAAATAAAAGACGTTAAAGCCTTTGAAGCCACAATAAAAAATGCTAGTGATAAAAAAACCGCAGACTCCACCAGAGAAATTAAAAAAGAAGGCAGTTTTAGTTATATGGGTGATGAAGATGGATGCCTTACCTGGACAAATGACCGGTTTATTGTTGTTGGTAATGCCGGTAATTTTCAGTCATCCCAAAATATTTTTGGAACCCGTAAAAAAATAAAAATTACGATTGACAGTATTTTAAAATACACAAAAGACTTATACGGCCTTAAACAAAAAAACAGTATCACTAACGATTCACGATACGCATCCTTAGCATCCGAAAAAGGGGATATTCATTTTTGGCTTAACAGCGGTTCCTTAATAAAAAGTTCAATGCCTGCCGGCTTAGACTTATTTAAAGCAGCTTCCCTGCTGGAAGGAAATGTAACCGGTTATACAGTGAATTTTGAAAATGGAAAAATAACAGCAAATACAAAATCCTGGTTTAATAACGAACTGGGGGCACTGATGAAAAAACATAAACCCGGCAACCTGAATACGGATATGCTGAAAAGAATTCAGGGAAAGGATCTATCCGTTGTTTTTGCCATGAATTATCCACCGGAAGGATTAAAAGAATTTTTGAAATTATTTGGTGTGGATGGAATGATTAACGGATTTATTGGTGAAGTTGGACTTACGATTGATGATTTTGTGAAAGCCAATAAAGGTGATTTGCTATTTGCTGTTTCCGATTTTAGTGTTCGGGATACACAAATGCGTTTGGAAGGGATGGAAAAGAATGATTTCGGTTTTTCCACTCCCCGGCCCGATGC
>JANLSA010000001.1:0-2582 GCA_031362085.1 Bacteroidota bacterium
AGACTACAGCACACAACTTGCAAGTCTACGCAAGTTCTAAGATGAAAATTAATGATTTTCATCTTAGAACTGCACAAATTAATCGAAACGATTTTTCGTTGCTCAATAGAATTCCCAACCGTACAAGAGTGCGACGCAACAAAAGCTAAATAGTAGTACAAAAGCCTGCCTCCATATAAAATTCCGGCAGGTAAACCCGCTACCCGCCTACGCTTTTAATAAATTAAAAGCTTCGACGGCCATGCATAATCCCTCTCATCCCACTCAAAACCTTTACCTTTGCCCACTTGAAAAATTAAAAAAAATATTCCCCTTTAGGGGATAGGGGCACAATGAAGAACATCCGTAATTTTTGCATCATCGCACATATTGATCATGGCAAATCGACTCTGGCAGATCGTCTTTTACAAACCACCGGCACCATCAGCGACCGTGATATGATGGACCAGGTGTTGGATGATATGGACCTGGAACGTGAAAAAGGTATTACCATTAAAAGCCATGCGATACAGATTAATTACCAGCATAAAAATGGTCAGGAGTATATTCTAAATTTGATTGATACACCCGGTCATGTGGATTTTAGTTATGAAGTAAGCCGGGCATTGGCTGCCTGCGAAGGTTGTCTGCTTTTAGTTGATGCATCGCAGGGCATACAGGCTCAAACCATTTCTAATCTTTATCTCGCTATTGATAATAACCTCGAAATTATTCCTGTCATCAATAAGATAGATATGGATGGCGCCATGGTGGAAGAAGTGCAGGATCAGATTATTGAATTGATAGGCTGTAAAAAAGAAGATATTTTATTGGCGAGTGCAAAAACAGGGATTGGTGTTGCTGAAATTTTAGAAGCGATTGTAGAAAAAATTCCTGCACCAAAGGGTGATGAAAATGCGCCGCTGCAGGCTTTGGTTTTTGATAGTGTATTCAATAGTTTTCGTGGTATCATAGTTTATTACCGCATCATGAGTGGTAAAATTAGAAAAGGGGATAAAGTAAAATTTGTTTCCACCGGTTTGGAATATGGCGCTGATGAAGTGGGTATTTTAAAATTAAAAATGAGTGAGCGGCAGGAAGTGTGTTGTGGTGATGTGGGATATATTATTACCGGGATTAAAAATGCGAAGGAAGTTAGAGTAGGGGATACATTGACAATTGCAAGTAACCCCAATCCTGAAATGATAAAAGGATTTGTGGAAGTAAAGCCAATGGTATTTGCCGGAATTTTTCCGGTGGACACTGATGATTTTGGTGAGCTGCGTGAGTGTATGGATAAGCTGCAACTGAATGATGCTTCATTAACTTTTGAATTAGAAACTTCTCAGGCATTGGGTTTTGGTTTTCGTTGCGGCTTTTTGGGGTTGCTGCATATGGAAATAATTCAGGAACGTTTGGAACGTGAGTTTAATCAAACTGTAATTACCACAGTGCCCAACGTAAGTTTTATCGCCTATCTCACCAACGGTGAAAAAAAGATTGTAAATAATCCGACTGAGTTTCCCGATCCGGTGCGGACTGAACAGATAGAAGAACCTTTTATAAAAGCACAGATAATTACCAAGCCCGATTATATTGGAAACATTATGACGTTGTGTTTGGGTAAACGTGGTATTCTTGTTAATCAAAGTTACCTGACACAAACCCGTGTTGAACTGATTTTTGAAATGCCACTTACCGAAATCGTTTTTGATTTTTATGATAAACTGAAATCGCAAACCCGTGGATATGCATCGTTCGATTATCATCCTATCGGATACCGTGAGAGTGATATTGTAAAAATGGATATTCTGTTGAATGGTGATAAGGTGGATGCATTGAGTGCATTAATTCATCGTGGCCGATCACAGGAGTTTGGAAGAAAGCTTTGTGAGAAATTAAAAGAGCTGGTGCCTCGTCAGCAGTTTCAAATTGCAATACAAGCTGCTATCGGTGCAAAAGTAATTTCCCGGGAAACGATTTCTGCTATGCGAAAAGATGTAACTGCAAAATGCTATGGTGGTGATATAAGCCGTAAACGGAAATTATTGGAGAAACAGAAAGAAGGTAAGAAACGTATGCGCCAGATCGGAACGGTAGAAGTTCCCCAAGAAGCATTTCTGGCTGTTTTGAAACTTGATGATTGATGGTGAATTAATAATAAGCAATTAAGAATTAATAATTGCTTTAGAGATAGTGAAGATGCTGTGAGTGGCGTCTTTTTTTTTAACACAGAGACCACTGAGGTTTTGCACAGAGATCACAGAGTCGCTCAGTGTTCTCAATTCTTTACTTTGTGTTCTCTGTGTTTAAAATTTTTTCTTCCCATAGTTTGTAAATATTTCCTGAAGAAAATCGCTGAACATTTTCAAAAGCATGCTCGCCCATCTTATGTCTTAACGATGAATTTTCTATTAATTTAATAATTGCCTCTGCAATCTTTTGTGGGTTTTCTTTTTCTACTAATATTCCATCTTCATTGTTAGTGATAATATCTGAAGGGCCACTAAGGCAATTAAAACTGACACAAGGCACGCCAAAGCTCATAGCTTCCAGCATTACCATTGGAAATGCTTCGAAGCGGCTGGCTAAAACAAAGATGG
>JANLSA010000041.1:0-2005 GCA_031362085.1 Bacteroidota bacterium
GCACTTTCTTCCTTCCGGGGTAAATATGTGTTATTGGATTTTTGGGCAAGCTGGTGTGGTCCCTGCAGAAATGAAAACCCGAATGTAGTTGCCAATTTTGAAAAATTTAAAGATAAAAATTTCACGGTGCTGGGTGTTTCACTAGATAGACCCGGACAAAAAGAAAAATGGGTAAATGCAATTCATGAAGATAATCTTAGATGGACTCATGTAAGTGATTTGCAATTTTGGAGTAATGCTGCCGCACAACTTTATAAAGTGGGTAGCATACCACAAAATTTTTTAGTTGACCCCAATGGAAAAATTGTAGCCAAAAATTTAAGAGGGCCGGAATTAGAATCTAAGTTGTGTCAGTTATTGGGTTGTAATTAGACAATAGTGAATAGTCAATAGTCAATAGTGAATAGTGAATGAAAGTCTTTCAATAAATGAAACGATTGGTTTTTTTTATTAAGTCTGAATCCAACTTACGATTAAACTTCGGATTGTCAAGCCGAATTACAAATTCCTAACTCCAAACTCCTAATTCACATCTTTCCCATCCTTTAATTTCTGAATCATCATTTCCACATTTGTTTTTTGTTGCGATGGGGAAATTGGTAATGCCAGTTGTGCATACTTTAATGCATTTTTAAAATCACCCAACCCCGAATAACCTCTGGTAAGTCCCATCAACGTTGTAAATGTATTTGGGTTTTTATCATAGTTCATTTTAAAAACTTCAAAGGCGTCTTTATACAATTTTAACCCGAGCAATTGTCTTGCATACTGGTGAATTTCATTCATATTTCCAAGGGGTAACGCTTTTTTCATTGTTTCGGCTGCTTCAGCATTTCGTCCAAGTTTTTGTAATACCTGCGCTTTGGTACTCCACGGTTGAAAAATTCTTTCACCACCAAATGATCCGCCTGTTGCTGTATCGGCCCATTGTAAAGCCTGTTGTAAGTTTGTATTATTCTGAACACACCACTGTGCAGCCTGATCCCAACTTTCCCATAAAAACCCTCTTTCCGTTCTTAATTCTTTTCGGAAAGATTCGAGTTGATTTTTTATATTATCTGTTTCTACATTAAAACTGAACATCAATTTTTCCCACGATAAATTTATGGTGGCACTGTTATCCGTTTCATTTGCAAAATCATATTTCAACCATTCAATTGATTTGTCCAATGCTACAGGTTTTACTTTTATTCGTAATGCATCTTCTTTATCATCATAAAAATAACTGCCCCAGGAAGTTGAATTTTTTGAAAATATAAGTATGCTTTCGTTTGGATCATAAGCTACAAAAAATCCATATTTACCAGTGGGTAAATTTTGTCCGTTTATTTTAACATCAGTTGAAAATTCGATGGTTGTATTTTCATTTGCACCGGCTCTCCACGGTGCGTTTTTACTGCTACCAAATTGTTGATCTATAAAGCCTGTGTGTACAAGCTGTCCCCATATTTTTCCTTCACGACCTTTCACTCCGGGTCTATCGTAATTGATAGCAATTTTTGTTAAACCGATTTGCTCACCAACAATTGCTTTTTTATTGCCTCCACTTGGTGATACGGTTAGTGGTATTTGAGAATTGGAATCAAGAATAGTTGCGAATAAAATAGAAAAAATAAGAATGTGTTTCATTGTAATTGATTTAAAAGCAAGCTAATTAAAGTATATTTTAAAATTGTTTTTTTTGGATAAAAGCAATAATTATGAGATAGCGATACCATAAAAAGGATATATGGCAAGCCCATTTTACAGGTTAAGATTTTTATTGAGAATGAAGTCTTCAACCTCTGTGCTGAGACCTGCAGCATCGTACAAGCAGACGCCACCGCTCAAATCTCAGTGCAGGCCCCCTGTATCATCGATATCCCGTAGCGCCCCCAAAGCATCTGCAGAGATTTTCACAACCAGCAACCTCTTCAAGAGGGAAATCTTCCATGTCAGAAACATACCTCGCCATTCAAGTCTCCATGATGCCTCGTGATACAAATCCTCACGGCACAATCTTTGG
>JANLSA010000066.1:0-5498 GCA_031362085.1 Bacteroidota bacterium
GTTGTGTGGTTTTGTTTATTTTTATGGAATCCGTTTTAGTTTTTTAGTAAGGCTGAAAAGAATCCACATGGAAAGGGATGTGAACAGTAATTGGTACCAAACCAATAAACCTTCGTTTAATTTTATTAATAAACCCAAAATGCCTGTAAAACCAGCTAGAAAGATGGAAAGATGCAATTGAAGAAATGCTTTTTTCATAACTGCGTAAACTTAGGGAATTTGTTTTAGATGCAGCTAATAAGAGAAATAATGATATAATTTTTAAAATTATTCAATGCCTTTTATTTATATAACCCGTTAGATAGAAAATCCTTGTATTATAAGCTGCTGATAAAATTTATTTTGTTTGCCATTCAAAAAATAATCTTTCCATACTCAACCTGCTTCAGTTAAATTTGCTTATGCTTAATCAGACAGCTGAAATTGTTGGCAATAGTTTAAAAATGGCACTTCAGGAATTATGGAAAAATAAACTCCGTACGTTTCTTTCTTTATTTGGTGTTACCATTGGCATCTTCTGTATTATTGGTGTCTTGGCTACAGTAAATAGTTTGGAACATAATATTCAAAGCGAAATAAAATCCCTGGGGTCTAATACAATTTATATCGATAAATGGGAATATGGTGGCGGTCCTGATGCCCCCTGGTGGAAATTTCAAAAACGGCCGAATCCTAAATTTGAAGAAGTAAAACAAATAAAAGACCGGGCAAGCAATGCAAAATTTGTTGGCTTTAAAATAAGTACCAACGATAAAGTGGGTTTTAACGACAATGATTTATCAGGTATAAATTATTACGGTGTTAATGAAGAGTTTAATCAGATTCAAAATGTAGATGTGCAGTATGGCAGATACATTTCTGATGCCGAATTTGCAACGGGTAGTAATGCGCTGATAATTGGAAATACGGTAGCGGAAAAACTATTTGGGGTTTCAGAACTGGCAATTGGAAAATTGATTGATGCAAGAGGTAAAAAATTATTGATAGCCGGCGTAATGCGCAAGCAAGGAAAGACTATGATTGGCGGATGGAATTTTGATGAGAGTATAATTATGAGTTACAGACTGGCAAGAACCATGATGGATGAACGCCGTGCACAACCTGTAATATTAGTACAAGGAAAAACAAATATAAGCAGTGTTGCGGTAAAAGATGAGTTGATGGGCGCCATGCGAAGTATCCATAAATTAAGCCCAACACAGGAAAATGATTTTTCACTTAATGATATAAATGATTTTAGTGCAGCTGTAAGTAAAGCGTTCAGCGGATTGAATATAGGCGGTGCTATAATCGGTGGCATTAGTTTAATTGTAGGATTATTTGGTGTTGCAAACATCATGTTTGTAAGTGTACGTGAACGTACCAGCCAGATTGGGTTGAAAAAAGCAATTGGTGCAAAAAAAGGAATTATCCTCACCGAGTTTTTATTAGAGGCTGCATTCCTGTGTATTATAGGCGGGCTGATTGGATTATTGCTCGTTTTTTTATTGACCCAGATTCTCACAAAAGCATTAGATTTCCCGATTTTTATTTCCGTTACTAATATGATCTGGACATTTATTATTTGTGTACTGGTAGGTATTATTGCCGGAATTATTCCAGCTTCACAAGCGGCGGGTATGGACCCGGTGGTGGCGATACGGAGTAAATAAAAAATATAAAACTCTAAATGCAAAACGAATAACGACTGGATAACTTAGTTTTACATTTTATATTTTTCATTCCGGATTTTACATTTCATGCCTACAATTCTCGCTATTGAATCTTCATGTGATGAAACATCGGCTGCAATTTGCAGAGATGGTAAAATTTTATCAAATAGCATTGCTACGCAAAAAGTTCATGAGCAGTATGGCGGCGTGGTACCTGAGCTTGCAAGCCGGGCACATATTCAAAATATTATTCCGGTTGTTCAAGAAGCGTTGAAGACTGCCGACTACCGATTGTCTGCTGTTGACTGTATTTCATACACCCAATCGCCGGGGTTAATTGGTTCGCTTTTGGTTGGCGGGCAGTTTGCAAAATCAGTTTCGCTTTCATTAAATATTCCGTTGATTCCGATTCATCATATGCAGGCACATGTGCTTGCAAATTTAATTGCCGAAAAAAAACCTTCGTTTCCTTTTTTATGTTTAACAGTTAGTGGTGGCCATACGCAAATTGTAGTTTGCGAAACGCCAACACAAATGACGGTGATTGGCGAAACAATAGATGATGCAGCAGGAGAAGCATTTGATAAATCGGCGAAGATGTTGGGACTGCCCTATCCAGGCGGACCTTTGATTGATAAATATGCGCAAGAGGGAAATCCAAACCGTTTTCATTTTCCCGAACCACAGATTGCTGATTTAAATTTTAGTTTTAGTGGTGTAAAAACTTCTATTCTTTATTTTTTACAGAATGCAGGCAAAAGTCTTATCTACAAAAAAGAATTTCTCGCATCAGAAGAAGAGAAGAAAATATTTATTGAAGAAAATATGGCAGACATCTGCGCATCGATACAACAACGGATTATAACTATCCTTTTAAACAAATTAAAAAAAGCATCTGTAAAAACAGGGATAAAAGAAATTTGCTTAGCCGGCGGGGTATCTGCCAACAGTGGTTTAAGAAAAGCATTTCATGAAGTAGGAAAACAATATAACTGGAATTGTTTTATACCCGACATTGAATACTGTACAGATAATGCAGCCATGATTGCTATTGCCGGATATCATCAATACATAGCTCAATTAAATAAGCAATAGCCAATCTACAATTGTAATTTTGGTAAATGTCGAACTCATTTTTTCGTTTTAAACAATTTATAATTCACCAGGATAAATGTGGCATGAAGGTGACCACAGATGCAAGCCTGTTCGGCGCATGGGTTGCTGAAGAAGTCAGGAATTTGGGATTAGGTATTGGGAATTTGACTGAAACAAATTTTTCCCGTAAGAAAAAAATTGAAACGATTCTTGATATTGGTTGCGGCACCGGGTTGCTGTCATTAATGCTTGCACAAAAATGTAATGCAGATATTGATGCAATAGAAATAGATGAAGATGCTGCCTCCCAGGCATTGGAAAATGTAGAAGCATGTCACTTTAAGAACAAAATTAATATTATCAATGCTGATATCAGAAACTACGATGTTGAAAAAAAATATGATATTATCATCAGCAATCCGCCTTTTTATGAAAATGAATTAAAATCAGATTCATCAAAAAAAAACACATCACACCACAGCGATAGCCTGAAACTGGAAGAATTACTTCGGGCAATAAAAAATAATTTATCAACCGATGGATTTTTCTTTCTTCTGCTTCCTTATAAAAGAGAAAGTGAAATAAGAATGTTAATGGAGAAAAGCCAGCTACATATTATTCAAATCCGATTGGTACGCCAATCTGTAAATCATGATTATTTCCGTATTCTTTCAAAAGGAAAAATAAACAGCCATTCAAATGAAGAAATAATTTTTGATGAAATTTCGATTAAAGATGAACGGGAGCAATACACGGAAGAGTTTGCTAAATTGCTGCAAGATTATTATCTCTACCTGTAATAAAGTTTTTTAAAAAATTTTGAACCGTTCAAAACAACTTCTTTCAAGCATGTCTCTATCATCGGGATGTGCTATATTAATCAACGCTTTTGCACGTTGCCGTAAATTTTTTCCAAATAAATAAGCAACGCCATATTCAGTTACCACGTAATGTACATGAGCTCTTGTAGTAACAACTCCGGCACCGGGTTTTAACATGGAAACTATTCTTGCAACTCCTTTATCCGTTCTGGATGGTAATGCAATGATTGGTTTGCCCCCTTCACTTAAAGCGGCACCTCGCATAAAATCCATTTGCCCACCAACACCAGAAAATTGATAACACCCGATTGAATCAGCACAAACCTGACCTGTTATATCCACTTCAATAGCACTATTGATGGCAATCACTTTCGGATTGCGCCTGATAACTGAAGTCTCATTTACATAATCAATATCAAGAAAAGCAAACGCGGGATTATCATCCACATAGTCGTATAGCCTTTTTGATCCTAATGCAAAACCAGTTACCGTTTTATTGGGATGAATTCTTTTGTATTTATTATTGACAATATCCTTTTCAATTAAATCAATTAACCCATCCGAAAACATTTCTGTATGCACCCCGAGATCTTTATGATTGTGAAGAGATTTTAAAACAGCATCCGGTATAGCACCAATCCCTGTTTGAAGTGTGCTTCTGTCATCAATAAGATCAGAAATAAACTTACCAATCTTTATTTCTCTTTCTGAAACCTTTTCACTAAAATTTACTTCATACAGTGGTGCTTCATGATATACCATACTGTGAAAACGGTCAACAGGTATCAATCCATCGCCATGAGTTCTGGGTACATTTGGATTGACCTGGGCAATTACGTACTTGGCAGTATTCACTGCTGCTCTTGCTACATCTACTGAAACGCCCAACGAACAGTATCCATGCAAGTCGGGAACAGAAACCTGAACAATTGCTACATCAATCGGCAAAATTTTTTGTTTAAACAATTCTGGAATATCACTAAGAAATACCGGAACATAATCAGCAAATCCATCATTCACACTTTGCCGTAGGCTTGCTGAAACAAATAAGGAATTAACCCGGAAATTATCTTTAAACTCTGGTTTGTTCACATGAAAATCGCCATATACGGTAATTGAAACCAATTCCACATCTCGTAACCGATAAGCTTCTTTAGCTAAATTTTCAAGCATGTAGGTTGGCGTACATGCACTGCCGTGTATAAAAATCCGGTTACCCGATTCAATCACTTTCAAAGCCTCTTCAGCGGAAACATATTTCATCTTTTTCTTTTTTAGTTTGGTACTGTGTAAAAATAACCGGATGCAAATAATAGGGCATGATAAAAATCAATACAAAGAAAAATTATTATCAGTTACAAATAACAAAAGCCAATTCTAATAAAAAGAGGCTGTCTCAAAAGTATTTTAATACGGAGAAACAGAGTTACACAGAGTATTGTTTTACAATTTTACTTTCTCTGTGAAACTCATTCACTCTGTTACTCTGTGTTTAAATTTTTTACTTTTGAAACAGCCTCCTGTTTCTTAAAGTGGAGGCCTGACTACGCTGAAGCTTCGTCAGGTGAATGATTAGAGTCTCTCCCTAAAATCCTTTTATACAAAATAGCTTTCCCTGATCCTGTTTTAAAATATTTCTCTAAACTTCTAGCCTGTGATTCAGTTTGAAGGCCAATGTATGAAAGTAATTCAAAGGGCAGATACTATTTTGTTGATTGAGAAAGACCTTCATTATGCTCGGCAAATCTTCTTTTCAAATCATTGGTAGAACCTATATAAGTAAATTCATAATTTTTACTTTTTGAAATATATACATACCACATAAAATAAAAATTTTAAACAAAAGCCAAGGCTTAGTAAAGCAAGCCACATTAAACTAAAGTTTCGTGAGGCATGCCTCACTACGCTAGGGTTTCATCAGGCCTGCCTC
>JANLSA010000411.1:0-4467 GCA_031362085.1 Bacteroidota bacterium
TTTTTTTCTGGATCAATTAATACATCAAAAGGCAGATAATGCAGTTCGTCATCCGGAATTATTACCAATCTTTTTGCTGATGATATTTTAAGTTGAATTGGTGTAATAAGATAAGAATAAAGTTCAGCAGAAAAAACAGCAATTTGATTGCGAAAAATCCCAGAGGAGTTATTGAGCATTCTGCGTAATGAATCAATTCGTTGATAAAAAATAGCATTGATCGGATTCCGGTAATGAAAAAAACTATTTTTTGTTATCCCAAATATTACAATTTCTGTTTCGGATAGGTGATAGGAAAGTAGTGCTGTGTTTTCATCCAATATTTTTTTAACACCATCTACTGAAGGAATTCGGTTGGAAAGATGTGCCGCAGACAATGATGTAGATACATTAATATTCTCGATTACCTTACCCAACTCTATTTCAAAATCACGAATAGATGATTTTAGTTGCTGCAACTGAACACTATCGCTTATTTGTGCAGCTTTTAATGATAAACGTGTTATAGAAGTTTTATAAAAACTTTCCTGCTGGTAAAGGCTACTATCTTTTATTGATTTTCTTCTTACACTCGTTTCCTCCGTATTTAATGAAAGGAGGGAGGCCTTATTCAGTTGGTCAAAATAATAAGCATCTTCAAGAAATTTTTTATCGTTTGTAAGTTCGTATAGCTGCAAACTTATCGCTATGGGTTTATTGTGAGCTGTATATTTTATTTTATTTAAAAATAATCTTGCTTCATCGGAGTTGTAAGATCTTTCTACATAATCAGCAAGTTTAAAAGCTGCATGATAGGTATTCAGCGATGCTTCCAGTTTTTTTTGGTCTTTAGTTTTACTGTACCAGTTTTCAAATGCGATTGCTTTACCGGTTAGCGCCTTGAAGAGATTGATATAGGAAAATACGCCGCTGAATGATTCCGGATTTTTATAAAAATTATTTTCGTTGTAGTCATTGTCAAACTGAATAATGGCCAGTTGAAAACGGGAAACCGCTTCTTCAAATTTTCCTTCCTCATTCAAAAGATTTGCCCTATATCTTAAGTTTATTCCGTGCTGATTGTTTTTGTTATTACTGTTCCATTTTGTGTTTTCAATTTCTGAAATTGCAAAATAAAAATTAGCGGAGTCATATTTTTTCAGGTTAAAATAAACATGTCCAATATCATTTAAAAGCATTTGTTTTCTGTTGTCATTGTAATTTACCTGGTTGAAATAGTTTAAGGCATCAATATTTTTATCTTGAATTAAGCTGATTTGTCCCAGGTTGTGAAAAATTTCATTCCGGTTTATTTTTCCCCGGAGCATGGACTGATAGATTGCAAACGCTTCCGGATATTCTTCTAATTTAATATGAGCACTTGCAATATTATTTTTATAATTAAAAAGAAACTCTTTGTAAAAAGGATTTCCAGTTTCTAGTACCGAGAGTGCTTTCTCAAAATAGTTTTTAGCTTGTTTATAATTACCCGTTTCAAAATAAATAGCTCCTAATCTGTTGTACAGCCGTTGTGTTTCCTGAAGCGGAGTTGAATATTTATTCAGAATACGATTTGCCTGTTGATAATAAAAAAGCGATGAATCAAATTTTTCAGTGCTATAATAAACACTTCCGGCAAATAAATAAGGTTTGAAAAAAAAGGAATCAGCTAAAGAAATATTTTTTCCCTGCTGATTTATCGCTTTTTTATAATAATCCAAAGCTCGGCTTAAACTATCGAAGTAATGGTAAAGAATACCCGTCTTATAATAACAATGGAAAAGAAGTGAATCATCCTTATTTTTTTCAACTGCCGGAATGATAGTAAGAAACAGGTTAAGGGCTTCTTTGTTTAATTTCTCTTCAAGTTCTTCGTTGTAGTTAGCCGTTAGCGAAAGAGTTTCAGCTTTTTTAAACAGTAAATCAGCTTTCGTGTAGTCAGCGTTATACGTTTCAAATCTCTCTTTGTTTTGCGAAAAGCTGAAGAGTAGAAGAAATATAGTAGTCAAAAGACTTATTAAACGGATCATAACAGGTATTTGAATTACCTGTCAAATATAAACGGAGTGGTTTTATTGTGCAATAATAATTACACAAGGGGGCCTTGGCTTTGCAATAGCGGTTGTTCTTGCTTGCATCACGGTACGATTTGTCTGGGTTGTTCTTAAAAAAACACCCTGAGCTTCTCTGTCATTTAATATTTGTAATAAATCCGGAGGTACATCGGCCATTGTATTATACCAATACAAACGAACTCTGAGTTTATTCAAAGATTTGCCACTTGCATCGTTCAACCTGTATTGAATATCAAAATCCCGGCGTACATCATTTTGTGGTGTATTTCCAAATACGCCATTGCGAACAGTCTCTGCCAGATTAATCGTGCCGTTATTTGTTTTTACACTGCAGCCACCGGAGTTTGCCCAGTTACCTTCATCGAAATTAGAGCCACTTAATGGGACTGTTCTTGTTGCAAGTGCATTATAAATCGGATTGGCAATTGAATCGCCTGTTGAAAGATGATAATAATGATCTTTAAAATTAATGCCAGATAATACAATCATGGTAGAAGTTGTATCGCCTTTGGAAGAAACATGAATAATCCGGTATCGGAGTCCCGTTTCGCTTTTACTTACATTGATTGCACCGGTAATTTCATTTATTTCGATGCCTTCCGGAAAGCCCGAATAGATGCCTTCTCTTGTTTCTTTAGGATAAACAATATAATCACCTGCTGTGTTCTGTAAATAAAGTATTGAATCACCATAGGTAAGTTTAAATGCATTTAAGCCGGATAAATTTTCTTTATTACTGCACGAGTTTACTATATATCCTGTAAATAGTAACAGAATTGATTTCTGAAGAAATAATTTGAACTTCATACCCGTATTTTTGATAAGTAAACCCTGAAAGACTTTTTGTAACCTGCTTTTTCGGATTTTTTTTACCATGTGTGAAATTACAAATATCATAGCTTACGTAAATATGATTAATGTCATTTTTGACATAAATATTTAAAACTGCATCTTTGTCATCGTTTTCAGAAAATAAAAATTGATATGATTAGAATTGGACTTGTAAGAGAAGGAAAGAAACCGGCTGATAACCGGGTAGCATTAATCCCTGCACAATGTAAATGGATTTTAAAAAACAGTAATGAAATAAAAATTTTTGCCCAGCCATCATCTATCCGGTGTTTTAGTGATAAGGAATATGTATCAGCCGGAGTCGAAATTTCTGAAGACTTATCTGACTGCGATATTTTATTTGGGATAAAAGAAGTGCCGGTTGAAATGCTAATACCGGGTAAAACATACCTGTTTTTTTCACATACACGAAAAATGCAACCGCAAAACAGCAGGATGCTGAATGCTATTTTAAAAAATGAGATTACACTTATCGATTATGAATGTATTGAGCATGAAGACGGGCAACGTATTATTGGATTTGGATTTTTTGCCGGGGTAGTAGGTGCACATAATGGAATGATGGCTTATGGACATCGTACGGGGTTATTTAAATTAGAAAGAGTATTTAAGCAAAGAAGTTTTCGTGAGTTAATACATGTGTATTTTGGATTGCGATTACCAAATGTAAAAATTACTGTTACCGGTTCGGGCCGTGTAGCCCATGGTATTTTAGAAATTATGAATCTGATGGGAATTCATGAAGTGGACTCCGATGAGTATTTGAGAAGAAGGTTTTCTTATCCGGTTTATACGCAGTTAAAAGGTGCTGATTTGTATGAAAATAAAAATTCAGGAAAATATAGCCGTATTGATTTTCATGAAAACCCAGAAAATTATAAATGTAAATTCTTGCCCTTTGCAGAAGAGACTGATATTTTACTGAATGGTGTATTTTGGGATAAAAATGTACCAAAACTTTTTGAAAAAGAAGATATAACTAAAGATACATTTATCATAAAAACGATTGCGGATATTACGGATGATAAAGATGGTTCTGTTCCGATTAATTTAGGTGATCAAAATCTGGAAGAACCAATTTATGGAGTTGATAGAAAAAGTTTTGAAAAAACAGAACCTTATTTGCCTGGTTCCATTGACATCATGGCTGTTGGTAATTTGCCCAATGAATTGCCAAGAGATTCAAGCAGATATTTTGGAGAACAATTAATTAAATTTGTACTTGAAGATATTATCAAAGGAGGTTCTGAGATAATTGAAAAGGCTACCCTGGTTAGAAATGGAAAACTCACAAAACATTTTGAATATTTAAAAGAGTATGCCGGAAATTAATTAGAATACCTGCTTTCCCTGGAAATAATCCAACAGCTTTGATCTAAACAAATATTCATACTTCGATTGAGCCAGGTTAATCTTTGTTCTGTCAAGATTGTTTTTACTGATTAAATATTCTGCGGAATTAATGACCCCGGTATTAAAACGTACTTCAGCAGCACGGAATGATTCTTCAAAATTTTTCACCTGCTCACTTAATACTTTATAGCGGTTAAAAGAAGTTGTC
>JANLSA010000096.1:0-5216 GCA_031362085.1 Bacteroidota bacterium
GGTACAACCACCCCATTATAACTTGTTGAAGAATCCACTTTCTTTGTTTCTGGATATGTATATTGAGCCAATACAAATACTGGGGCAAGTAATAAAGTTGTAACAAACGTTTGCATTTTCATAATAAAAAAGTTTTTATTCACCTTTAAAGGTAAAGATTCTCAGGTCTCATACCTCAATCCCTTTAAATCCTTATTTTTGAAAGCCTTTTTAGATGATAAACGGAAATATTTCATTGTTAAAACAAACGATAAAAAAGGTAGTATTAAATTTAAATGAATGAGTATAAAAAAAGTTTCAAAGATCGGCGTACTTACTTCTGGAGGTGATGCACCGGGCATGAATGCAGCCATCCGTGCTGTTGTCCGTACAGGTTTATATCATGGTTTGGAAGTTTACGGTATCATGAGAGGTTACCAGGGAATGATTGATGATGATATTATTCAAATGGACACTAAATCCGTAGCGAATATTATACAACGGGGAGGCACCGTTTTAAAAACGGCCCGCTGCAAAGATTTTTTTGAATACGAAGGCAGAAAAAAAGCGTATGAAAATCTAAAGAAACGGGAGATTGACGGAGTCGTAATTATTGGAGGGGATGGTAGTTTTCGTGGGGCGGTAAAATTCAGTACGGAGTTTGATATTCCATGCATTGGAATTGCAGGTACAATCGATAAGGATATTGCAGGTACCGATTTTACGATTGGTTTTGATACTGCAGTAAATACTGCTGTAGAAGCGATAGATAAAATCCGGGATACGATGGATGCACACGACAGAATCTTTATCATTGAAGTAATGGGACGTGATGCAGGCTATATTGCATTGCATAGCGGAATTGCAACCGGCGCAGAAAATATTTTAATACCAGAAAGAAAGACAGACATTAATAATATCATTGACTCATTAAAGGAAAAAGAAAGAAGAAAGAAATTAGTAAACCTGATTGTGGTGGCTGAGGGTGATGAATTTGGTGGAGCAAATGAAGTGGAAAAAGTTTTAAAAGAAAATTTACCGAAAGCTGAAATTCGTGTTTGTATTCTGGGTCATATTCAACGGGGCGGTTCACCATCCTGTATCGATAGATTGATAGCAAGCCGGATGGGTTTTCATGCCGTAGAAAGCCTGCTGGAAGGAAGACATAATGTATTTGTTGGAATACTTAATAATAAGATGCATTATATTCCCCTTGAAGCAGCCGTAAAAAATAAAGGTAAAATTAGCGATGAATGGATGCGTATTGTAAAGATTTTAGCGAGTTAATTTAAGAAATTACAAGAATAAAATATAAGATACAAGAAACAAGTAACAAACAACAAGCAACCAGAACATGTCAAAAAATATTGAAAAATACCTGCACAAAGAATTTGATAATAAAGCGGGGTTAGAACATTCGGCTAAAAGGACAAAGATTGTTGCTACCGTTGGCCCTGCGTGTGACAGTTACGAACAACTTTTGCAATTAGTAAAAGCTGGCGTTAATGTTTTCCGATTAAATTTTTCGCATGGTTCGCATGAAGATAAACTTCGGATAATTGAATATATCCGTGAATTAAATAAAAAAGAACCTTATAATATTGCAATACTTGCCGATTTGCAAGGACCCAAACTTCGTGTTGGCGATATAGAAAATGGAGCCCTGGAATTAACGGAAGGTGATATTCTCACTTTTACCAATGAAAAGGTAATTGGCACAAAAGAAAAAATATATGTAAGTTATCCCAACCTGCACGATGATGTACAGCCGGGGGAAACAATAATGATTGATGATGGAAAAATTGAAGTGAAAGTCCTGGAAATAACTAAGAATAACGATGTAAAGGTTGTTGTTACCTTGCCCGGAATATTGCTTCCTAAAAAAGGATTAAACCTACCGGATACAAAAATTTCATTGCCTTCGCTTACCGAAAAAGATTTAATTGATCTTGAATTTATCATTAAGCAAAAAGTGGAATGGGTGGCTTTATCTTTCGTTAGAAGAACAGAAGATATTACTGAATTAAAGGACAAACTGAAAGCTGCAGGATGCAAATCGAAAGTGATTGCAAAAATAGAAATGCCCGAAGCCGTAAAAAATTTAAGAGATATTATTGTAGAAAGTGATGGCGTGATGATTGCCCGTGGTGATTTGGGAGTTGAATTGCCGGTTGAAGAAGTGCCTTTAATTCAAAAAGATATTATTCGTAAATGTTTGCATCGTGCCAAACCCGTTATTGTTGCTACGCAAATGATGGAAAGTATGATGGAGAGAACGAAGCCAAACCGGAGTGAAATATCGGATGTGGCAAATGCCGTGCTTGAAGGTGCTGATGCTGTAATGTTGAGTGGCGAAACGGCTTCTGGAAAATACCCGGTTCTGGTAGTAGAAACTATGACCAAAATTATTCTTGAAATAGAACAAAAAGCGTATGAATATAACCGGGAGGAAATGTTGAAACCCATTCCGCATTCACCGTCATTTATCAGCGATGCAATTTGTTATAATGGTTGCAAGTTGGCAAATGATGTAAATGCAAATGCAATCATTGGGATGACACAAAGCGGTTATACGGCTTTTATGCTGAGTAGTTACCGTCCAAAATCACCTCTCTATATTTTTACCAAGGAAAAAACATTAGTAAACCAATTAAGCCTTAGCTGGGGTGTACGTGCCTTTTTTTATGATGAGGAAGATAGCCTGGATGATATTGTTTTTGATCAAATTCAGATTTTAAAAGAACGGGGGTTTTTAAAACCCGGAGATATAGCCGTTAACACAGGAAGCACACCTGTTCATCTTCATTTACCTACAAATGTTTTAAAAATAACTGAAGTAAATTAAAAAAAAATTCCCACAAAGACACGAAGTACACTAAGAAAAATTTCGGATAATACGATTGCTTTGTGTACTTCGTGTCTTTGTGGGATATTAAAATCATTGCCAGATACAAAGTATGACAGCGGCAATAATTTGTCCTACTGTATGATATCCACCATCAATTACACTCAGCACTTTTGGTTTCATTTGATATAAATAAGAAACACAAATACCGATACCGGAAAAAATAACACCCGTAAACAAGCCTAATTTAATCCCGGAAATCAAAACAGACAGGTTTAACCTGTTAATTAAAATTGCAAGACCAATACAGACTACAAATTCGAGTAGCACGGTAAGTATCATTGTACTTATCATCCCTTTTTTTGCATCGGGGTTATTTACATCCACACCGGTTGTTTTTATCCAGGTTTTTCCAAAAACAGCTTTATTATACCAAACGGCTCCCAGTATAAAATAAGCAAGTGCGGCTACAAGGATATGTAACCAATTGAGTTGAGAAAAAATTTGAGTGTCCATAATCAGTGTGTTTTAGTTAAGTGAAAAGGTAGAAAATTATTTTTTAACGATAAAATTTACCTTTTTTTTTCGCAGCTACTCTGTACCTTTTTGGTTTAAGAATTCTTTAGAATTGGTGAGTCTTTGCAGCGAAGGGTTCCAGCTTTGCTCCATTCAACACACTGAAAACCCCTTGTGGGGGCATCCTTTAATTTGGTAAAACAGATTCCAAATGAACCGAAATTATTATAAGTAATTTCTATATTTTATACTTTACGGCTGTGGCAGTCGCTAACCGTCCTTCTACATCAGCTTTGAAACCCGGTGATGTATACTCGCCATATTCTTTTAAAAAATTTTCAATAGTACTGATCTGACTGTTGATTAATTTCATAGCTCTTTCTCTTGTTTTGTATAATATCCAGGCATCTTTTCCTGATCGTAATATTTTATCAAGCAAAGGATTGAGTTCGTAGTCGGATTGTTTTAAATAGTTAATTATTTTCTCTTCTTCCTTATATACATTATCGCTGCTGTATTTGCCATATAAAATTTCTTTGGGCTTTTTTGGTTGCGTGGTCGCAACCATTCTGCTTTCATTTTCAGTTTTTATAGCAGACTGCACGGCTCTTTCTTTTTCTTCCAATTGTTTATCTGTGCCGCCATTTGCATAATATGTATAAAGCTCCGGAGCCATTTCCCATACTGGTTTGTTGATCAGAATTTTTGTTGTTATTGCTTTATTTTCTTCTTCCTGTTTGCCCCGGGTAAAAAAGTAAACCCCTTCATCCGTGAGTGGCTGAAGGGTAGGCGGCATCAATTCATTTTCTTCTTTTGGTGCCCAGTAAAGCCGCACTAAACCATAGCCATCATCATACTGGATGATTTTATAAGCTTTATAATTTGTATGATTCGCTGTTTGCTTGTTGAGGTTTTTAAATTCCAACCCTTCCGGTTTATAATATTTTGAAGCCAGAAGAATTATTCTTTCGTACTCATCATCCGAATATCCCAAGCTCCTTAGCGGTTCATATGCATGAAAGCCATAATGAGTTTCAAGCACATTGCCGACCGGTACTTCTTGCAATGCTTTTTTATTCTTCAAATTCATTTTTGCTACAACAGTTGATGGTACTGTATAAACCGGCATCTTCATTTCATTATTTAAATACTGTATGTAGTGATCAGCCATAAAATAAAAAGCATCGCTGCTATCTGCAGGCATCATGCCCGCCTCTACATGTAAATTCTCCTGGCGGGGCAGCCATATGAGATCTATTGTTTGTGCCACACCATTAAAGGGTAGAATAAAGGAGCCCTGCAAATATGCTTTTGCATTTTCTAATGCAGCGGGCATTTTTTTTATTTTCATCACCGTATTAATAGCTGCCGGATAATTGCTAATGATGGTATGATTGATAATTTCATTAAATACGGATTCAGTAAATTTTCCTTTTTTCACAAAAACATTTTTAGCTCTTCTTATTGCATTAGAATCTATTCTATGCAGCAGGGCAGATTCCAGGTAACCAATTTTCACTGGTCGTTCTTTTGTTAACCCTTTTACAGGTGGCGGTTCTGGTAAAGTGGGTCTTAATTTAGTTGCAGCTATTCCTGTTTGTTGCACCGGTTTTGTTGTTTCAGTTTTTGTTACTTCCTCTTTTTCTTTCACTACAGCCCTGGCTACGGGTGGATGAATCAATCTGCTATACGCCATAAAAAATCCATTTGTGGTAACCGGGCGCAGGTCTGGCGGCATTGTTGCATTTTGTGCCGAGGGAATCCATGCAACAGAATATATCCTGTTTAAATTTGAATCGAGTAAACTTTCCACTTACAATAAGCGACGTTTAAGGGGTTAAATTTATTGTAATTATTAAACATTGAGGGACAGTGC
>JANLSA010000105.1:0-5740 GCA_031362085.1 Bacteroidota bacterium
GAAGTTACAGCCGGCGCCGAAAGTGGTTATGTGGTTGCAGATCCTGAAAATCCTGATATTACTTATGGAGGGAATTATATGGGTATGTTGCAACGGCTTGATCATCGTACCGGGGAAAGCCGTGCAATCAATGTGTGGCCGGTTGATAATATGGGGGCTGGGGCTGAGGCAGCTAAGTATCGTTTTCAATGGAACTATCCGATTTTCTTTTCTCCAAACAATCCAAAAAAATTATATGCAGCGGGCAATCATCTTTTTGTTACAGAAGATGAAGGGAAAACATGGCAGATGATTTCTCCTGACCTGACTACGAATGATAAAAAGAAACAAGCATCTAGTGGCGGACCAATAACGCAGGACAATACCAGTGTGGAATATTACTGTACCATTTTTACTGCTGCAGAAAGTGCAACAGAAAAAGATTTGCTCTGGACAGGTAGTGATGATGGATTGCTTCATGTAAGTAAAGATGGAGGTAAGAACTGGGAAAACGTAACACCTAAAGATTGTCCTCAATGGATTATGTGGAATTGTATCGAAGTTGATCCTTTTAAAAAAGGCGCAGCTTATGCAGTAGGTACAAGATATAAGCTGGATGATTTCAAATCTTATATTTATAAAACGGAAGATTATGGAAAAACATGGAAGCTGATTGTAAATGGTATTAATCCTTTACATTTTGCCCGTTGCCTTCGTGCAGATAGAAAAAGACAAGGACTTTTATATGCAGGTACTGAATATGGAATGTATATTTCTTATGATGATGGTGGTAACTGGAAATCATTTCAACTAAATCTGCCTGTAGTTCCTGTTACTGATCTTACAATAAAAAATAATGACCTGGTAGTTGGCACACAGGGAAGAAGTATTTATATATTGGATGATTTGACAGTAATACAACAAAAAAATGCTGATGTATTAAATAAAAATCTGCATGTGTTTAGTGTAAACCCCGCTTACCGTATGCCGGGAGGTGGCCGCCGCGGTGGAGGTGGTGGTCAGGGCGGAGGCTTAATAACTAATGCAGGCATGAACCCGTCAAATGGAGTGGTATTTAATTATTATATGAAGAACGCAACGGATTCCACTAAGATTTCTATTGATGTTATGGATAAAAATAAAAAAAGCATTAAACTGTTTTCAACAACATCAAAAGATAATAAGATAGATGTAACAAAAGGTATGAACCAATTTGAATGGGATATGAATTATCCGGTGGCTGAAAGAGTGGAAGGTTTGATTTTATGGAACGGCTTTGTTGGCGGGCCTAAGGCAGCACCGGGGAATTATTTTGCAAAATTCAAATCGGGCAATGATTCAACTGAAGTTCCGTTTACTATTCTAGCCGATCCAAATTATAAAACCTCGCAGACTGATTATGATGAGCAGTTTAGTCATCTTATTACTATCCGGGATAAATCAACAGAGATCATGAAGGCGATTAAAAATATCCGTGAAGTCCGCCAGCAAATGAATGATTTCAACGCAAGAATTGGAAAAGATTTACCGAAAGAAGTGAAGACACAAATTGATACCGTAAATAAACAAATGACAGCCGTAGAGGATGCACTACATCAAACTAAAGCAAAAAGCGGACAGGACGTATTGAATTTCCCGATAAAACTTGATGATAAACTCTCCAGTATTTATAATGCAGCTTCTGCCGGCCAATCAGGTATCAGCCGCCAGTCAAAAGAAGCTTATGCCGAATTGGTAGTACTGATAGATGAACAACTTAGTAAACTAAAAAAGATAATGAGTGAGGATGTGGATAAATTGAACCAACTGATACACGAAAAAACATTGCCGGTGATTGGATTAAAAAAAGAATGATTTTAAAAAACCCCGATACACAAAGCCGGCTAAATGCCGGCTTTTTTGTTTTCTTAAATCCAAAAGAATACTCCCCTCGTATTTACTGTAACCCCGGGTTATTATACCAAATCCGCATAAGGACCTTTTTATCCTACCTGTGAATTATTAATTAATCTTTAAAACAAAAATTAAAATGAAAAAAACAAAAATTTTCATAGTAACAATTTCGTGTCTAGCTGTCACTGCTGCAGGAATAATTTTCGCAGCCGATCATATAGATGCACCTGCAGTTACTAACAAGCCAACAGACATTACCGATGTTTATGTTTTCCGTGCACAAAATCCAGACAACATGGTTTTTATTGCTAATACACAGGGTTTACTTACACCAGGAGCCACAGCCGATGCAAAATTTGATGAAAACACGATGATAGAATTCAACATTGACAATAATGGTGATAATGTGGAAGACCTCGTTATTCAATGCATAGCTAAAAATGGTAAGATGAAAGTATATGGACCTTCAGCTCCAAGAGCAACCGGAACAATAAGTTATTTAAACATCAACAAGCTATCTGCACAGGTTGATATTACAAAATATGGACAGGATGCTATTGTCGGAATTGGAGATAACGGTGTAAAAGTTTTTGCAGGTCCCCGCGACGATCCTTTCTTCTTCGATCTTGTTCGCTTCAGGCAGGTAATTGCAGGAACAGCGTCGTCATTCAATAATCCGGGTAATGACACCTTTGCAGGTACCAATGTGATGGGACTTGCAGTAGAAGTTCCGAAAACATTATTGGGCAGTACAGGTACTATAAATGTTTGGGCTGAAACAAAAACGGCTACAGGCTCTACATCAGCAAACTAATTTTATAATTTAAAAAATTAAATAACAAATGAAAAAGATTTTTAATTATTCCTACCTGGCATCGTTACTTATACTAGCCGCCTGCCAGAAAAATTTAAATAGCGATTTTGCCAGCCCTTCAAAAGCAGGTGGAGTTCCTCCACAGGAAGAAGTATATGTACAAGGCGACCAGATGGCGAGACCGGCTATCAATACTGTATTTGTTGGTTCTTCAAGAAAAGATGAATTCAATGCGACTATCCCATCGGCTATGAATGCTGCTTTTAAAACAGCATTTGTAAGCAAACTCACTTCATTCGGTTATACATCTAATATTCTGGGCCTTGATAAAAATACGTTTGCCAATGTATTGGTAACGGATGTATTGAATGCAAGTACAACGGGTGTTACCAGTTTTTACGATGGAACAAATGTTTTAACCGGTCGTACACTGGCTGACGATGTTATTGACGTGGAACTGACTTTAATATTTGGAGGCGCAACCGGTGCATCCAACCCGGGTCTTAGCAGTGATCATGTAAACGGAAACGATAAATCCTTTCTTGTATCTTTCCCTTATATGGCAACACCTCATTAATTATAGATTGTAAAAAATAAGCGAGGGAGTAGCAATACTCCTTCGCTATTCTTAATTAACCAACTTATTTTATATGAATTACCGGATTTTTATACCTGCTGTTTTATTTTTTGCACTTGCATCATGTAGAAACAGTGCAGAAACAGTTACAAACAGTTTGGAGTACGAAAAATATATGCATATCACTTCACCCGATTCAATGCATTCACTTCAACGACTGAATGCAGATATTGAATTCTGGAAAAATCGTATAGAAAAAAATGAAGAAGACGCTGTGGCAAAAGTATCAATGGCTGGTTTATATAGTGCAAGATTTAAAACTGCCGGGGATATTAATGACATTCATACCAGCGACAGTTTATACCTTATTGCCAATCCTTTATTTAAAACAAATAGCTCTTCGCTTTATAAATCATTGGCAGTAAATTGTGTTACTCAACACAAATTTAAACAGGCTAAACTTTATCTTGATACGGCCATGCTCATGGGTGATGATCGGTATATAACCTACCTGATGATATGCGATGTTGCAATGGAGCTCGGCGACCTGAATGGTGCCCGTCATTCGCTGGACCATATTGCAAATAAAAATGATTTTGATTATCTCATCCGCGAAGCGAAGTTGCTTGATCATTCAGGTGATCTTGATGCTGCAATAAAAAAGATGGAAGCAGCAACTCAAAAAGCAATTGAATCTAAAAAAGATGCTTTGATTCTCTGGTCAAAAAGTAATCTTGCTGATATGTATGGTCATGCAAACCGGTATAAAGAATCGTACCGATGCTATCTTGATTTGCTTGAAAAAAAACCTGATTATCTGTATGCACTAAAAGGCATTGCATGGCTTGCTTTTTCTCATGATAAAAAAACAGCAGAAGCAAAGCGGATATTAAATTATTTATCCCGGTTACATCCTGTTCCTGACTACGATCTTTTATTGGCAAAAATTGCAGCGTATGAGAAAGATAATACAGGAGAAGAAAAATATCTTAATCGCTTTATTACTGCGGTATCTGATACTCGTTATGGTGATATGTATAATAAATATGTTTTTTACATGATGATGAATGAAAAAAAAGATCGGGCAAAAGCTTTATTCATTGCAGAAAGAGAAGTGAACAATCGGCCGACTTCACAATCCTATGATCTGCTGGCCTGGGCTTATTATAATTCAGGCAGAAAAAATGAAGCGTTGAGCTTAGCAAAGAGTTATATAGAGAATCGGAGTTATGAACCTGAGGCCTTATATCATTTAGGTGTTATGTATGCTGATGCTGGCAATACTAAAAAAGCAAAATTCTATTTGAAAGAGGCAGAAAAATCTGCTTTTGAATTAGGTCCTGATCTCGCAGAACAGATTCTATCAGGCTTGCAAAGTTTATAGCCGTGGTAAATTTTTTCGTTTTGTACTTCCTGCTTATTAAGGAATGATTGCTTTGCAGCAGGTTTAAATAGATGGTTATGTTCTTTAATTTATTGCGGGCTGAACTTTCTTGTTCTTTCTTTCATCAAAGCAATTGCCTCTTCTTCGCTAGAAAACATATTATTTACGTTTACAATGTTGTGTGCTAGTTTATCGTACCGTTTCGTCATCAGCCATAAAAAAATATGGAGATAATGAATACCATCAAAGATGAATGTTTTGTTTTTTGCAAAATTGTCTTTACTTTTTAAAAACTCAACAGGTATTTCGGTATAGTGCATTGCGGGGCGGTTATGATGTACGGCATGATAGCCATCATTCCAGCAGGTGTGATTGTATTTTGTATTGATGCAATTGATTGTATTATGATCAGGGTCTTTTTCATCTACAAAAGCATGTTGTGCCCAGTTACCCAGCATCATCACTACTCTTGCAAATACAAACGGTATGATAAATATCCAAAGTGTCGCTTTCAGATTTACAAAACACATGGCCACACAAAAAATGTAAAATGAAATTTCACCTGCAGTCAGGCGCATGTAGAATTTTTTTCTTTTGCGGCTAAACAAATACATAAATGTGTCAACAAAACCCATAAATAAAAACCGGGCTACATACTTAAAAAATCCTTTCAAACTATCCCGCTGATAAGGCATGGTGCTGCTTGCATCCTCCACATGATTATTTTCCACATGGTGCATTGCCATATGATGCACAAAATAAGTTTCAGGAGTATGGCCAAAAAAAGGACAGATAGCCCAGATAATCCAATCATATACCCACATATATCCTTTCTTAAATAATTTGCGGTGGCTGATGCAATGCAGCATTAAACCAAACCGCCCTTTAAAATATAATTGAGATACGTAGAAATAAGGGATATACAGCAGCAGCCAGTACCAGCCCTGCAATAAAGGAGTATATAATATTATTGCAGCAGGCAACACCATTAAATGAATACCGGTGAGCAAATGAATAAATGGCAAATCCCTGGGATCATTAATAAAACGAAGCCAAAATTTTTCATAGGCACTATATTTTTCTTTTGGAATAT
>JANLSA010000138.1:0-1861 GCA_031362085.1 Bacteroidota bacterium
TAAATTTTTACAGATGCCTGTGGGTATTTCAATCTTATTTTTTTCAACCATGTATTTAAATTCTTTTACACCTGCTGGGTAATATTCGTCCAGCTGGTTCATTACAATACAATTTCCAATACCATGTTTGGTGCCAAGCAAATAACTAAGGCCATAACTCACGGCATGTGCTACGCCAACTTGTGAGTAAGCGATGCTCATACCACCTGCATAACTTGCCATCATTAGTTTATCATCACAGTCCGCATCCCATTCTTTTTTATTTACAAACACATCACGGCAAAGCCCCAATGCTTTTTCACCATAGCTTTTACTAAATTCATTTAAATAAGTTCCTTCCAGGCTTTCTATGCAATGTATATAACAATCCATGCCGGTATAAAAACGTTGATTCGCCGGAACATTCGCTGTTAATTCAGGATCTAAAACAATCTGATCAAAAGGGGTGAAGTCTGAATTCATTCCTAATTTTTTTGTGGGTCCGGTTAGTACAGTCGTTCTCGATACTTCTGCACCGGTTCCACTCAATGTTGGTATGCCCACTTTATATACACCAGCATTTTTTACCAAATCCCATCCCTGGTAATCGGCAGATGAGCCCGGATTATTCATCATCAGTGAAACGGCTTTTGCTAAATCCATTGTACTGCCGCCACCAATTCCGATAACACCACTTACCGTTCCAAATTCTTCTTTCAATTGTTTTGCCAATGTATCTACATAAGTTGTTTTGGGTTCGTAAGTAACATCTACAAAAATTATTTTATCATTTCCTCTTACCGGAATTCTGTTTGGCAATTCTTTTCCATCAAAGAAATGATCAACCAAAAAAATCATTGGAGCAGTTCCCTTTCTGTGCGGGGCTATTATTTCATCCAGTTGATTAAAACTACCACGGCCATAAATCACATAGCCTACTAATTTAAAATTGCGAAACTTCATTGTATAAAATTGTACTGCGAAAATAAAGAATACGAACCGCAAAGACCGCAAAGTTTTACGCTAAGTCCGCAAAGAAATTTTCTATTTTCATCGGAGACTACTTAATAAAACTTTGTGTTCTTTGTGTCTTAGTGGGAAAAAACAAATCTACTACCAGCAGAATATTAACCGCAAAGACCGCAAAGTTTTACGCTAAGTCCGCAAAGAAATTTTCTATTTTCAAAGGGGATTAAATTAATAATCTTCAAGGTTCTTTGCGTGTATTCCTTTGCGGTCTTTGCGGTAAAACAAACAGAAATTTGAAATGATTTTAAAATGCAGCATCTTGAGCAAAATATTTTTATGCCTGAAAAAAAGGAAACAATTACTGTAGGGGGTTATCCCGCTTCTCATATACTTGCTCTTGCAGTTGGCACATGCGAAAAACTAAATTGGAATACGAAGTATGCCGGCGAAAATATTCTGGTTGCCTATACTCCCCGCAGCTGGAATAAATGGGATTTGGAAATAACGGTTGAAGCAGCCGACAATCAGTTAACGGTTACGAGCAAACAAATTCACAACGAGTCATTTGATATGGCAGGTAGAAATAAAAAAAGAATTGCAGAATTTTTAGCCGCTTTCAATGAAGTAAAACCCGGGGCAACGGATCATAAAATAGGAGAATGGTTGGGTAAAATAAATTTATTACAGCAATCAACAATTGTTGCTGCACAGGAAGAAGTAAAACAGGCAGAAGAAATTAATAAAGTAATGAACCTGGGAAGCAGTAATCTGTATATCACATACGGAATTATTGCAATCAATGTGCTGATGTTTGTAGCCATGGTGGTGGATGGAGCAGGGATCATGGAATTAAATCCACTGGTACACATTAAATGGGGAAGCAATTTTACAGCACTTACACTTACCGGCGATT
>JANLSA010000143.1:0-5083 GCA_031362085.1 Bacteroidota bacterium
TTCCTGAATGTTACAGGAATTTCTATATTGTTTTATCATCATATTTCTTTATGCCAGTACCTGGTTTATTGTAGCTATATATAAAAAAAGAAATGATATAGCTGATATAGCCTGGGGGCTTGGGTATATTTTAATTTGCCTTTATCTTTTTTTTACAAAAGATCGATCGCCAGTTTTGCAACTGCTATATAGCCTTGTTGTTTTATGGGGCTTACGGCTGAGTATTCATATTTATAACCGGAATAAAAATAAGAAAGAAGACTTTCGTTATCTCGCCTGGCGGCAATCATGGGGTAAAACATTTTACTGGCGATCTTATCTTCAAATTTTTTTGCTACAGGGCATCCTTTTATTAATTATTGTTTCTCCGGTAATTAATGCCGCCATTTCTGTATCCAAAAGATGGGATGCATATACCTGGGCAGGTTTATGTTTTTGGCTGATTGGTTTTTATTTTCAGGCAGTCGGAGATTACCAATTATCTGTGTTTATTAAACAGAAAAAAAAGGCCGGAGAAATAATTCAGACCGGGTTATGGAAATATTCCCGTCACCCAAATTATTTTGGTGAAATACTGATGTGGTGGGGAATATTTATTATTACGATACCAATATTAAATAGCTTTTTCTTTATTATTAGTCCACTTGCTATTACATTTCTGTTGGTGTTTGTATCTGGTATTCCATTACTGGAAAAAAAATATAAAAACAATCCTGCTTTTGAAGCATATAAAAAAAGAACCAGTGCATTAATCCCGATGCCACCCCGCAAATTTTAATACTCTATTCCTTCTGGCTATATCGAAAGAAATTTTTTCTGCTATTCGAAATATGAAAAATGAACCGCAAAAAAAACCGCTCATTTGAGCGGTCTTTATTTTTGTAAACTATTTTTTAATCATCATTGTCTTCATTATCATCATGTCTGTTTTGCTTATTTTTTTTATCATGATTTTTCTTATAAAGACCATATTTGTGGCCACGACCCGGATTGTTATAAGGTCCATAACCTTTGCCATTTTTCTTTTGGTACACATTACCTTCAGATCGATCATAGTTTCTATCTCTGTTCTGTCCTGTGTTGTTATTATAACCCGATTCATTAATTCTTAATTGTCCGTTTTGATTTACTTCTATCACAACATCGTTATTTCTTAACTCAAAATTAGAACTTGAAACCAACGTTCTTTTTTTGCCAATGCCTAAAAAGCCCGGACGAACCTCATACACTTTTACGGTGTGGGTGCCATAACTTAAAGCAGGTACTGCTTCATTATTTTCGTAATACCGGTTATCAATACTTACATCATAATTGGCGCTGATACGTAGCGTTACACTTTGTGCTTTTGCAGAAATGGTTCCTAATAATAAAGCGGATACAATAAATAAGGAAATTTTTTTCATGATTTTACGTTTTAAAAATTACTCTTGTTTGTTTCCAACCGGTAAAAACAAAAAGAATGTTTATTTTAGTTCCGGTTGATTTTTTTATAAGTCACTATACTATTTCAAAGGGGGTGCCAGTTTTTATAAAATCATCTTTGTAATTGTTAAGATATTCAATCCGTATTTTAACATACCTGATTTCGGTGGGTAATATCATTTCATTTAAAGAGTCAGTCAGGGTCTATTGCTGGCTGTAGGTAATATTTTACATGCTGAGGAGTTAAAATGTACTGTTTAAGATTGGGGTTATAATTTTTTTATTATTTGATTTTTCAATTAAAAATTTATCTATCTTTTCTGTCTCTTAATCCCGCCCCTGAATTCTTTTCGTTTCCTCCCTTATTAAACTGAAATACAAAATAGTCACATTAATACGCTTAATGAGCTTCTAAATAATTTTTAAACCAAAACAAACACACAAATGAAAAAAATCATTTTCTTGCTGCTATCTGTAATATCCATGGCAGCCTACTCGCAAAAAAAGGACCTTTCTACTGTAAATACAGTAAAACCAAAAAAAGGGCAGAAGATGGCATTTGAAGCAGCGTATAAAGTGCACGTTGCAAAATTTCACAAAGGGGATGAGAAATTAAATGTTTATGAAATTGTGAGTGGAGAATATTCCGGCTATTACCATCTTGTAAATGGTGGAAGATCGTATGCAGACCTGGATAAAGAAAGAGCTGATGCTGCTGCACATAACCAAGATCTTGATAAGTCTTTTTTTCCCATGCTGGATGATACCAAAAATGGTATCTACCGTTGGATGGATAGTTTAAGTTTTCATCCAGATATACAGGCTGAAAGATTTGTTGTAACAGTAAGACATATTAAACCTTCCCTGGAAGGAGATTATAGAAAAGAAATAATGAGAAGTGTAATGATACTTGGTAAATTAAAAGGAGCATTCTGGGATAACCTTAGCTATAATGTCTTTGAGCAATTGTGGGATGGAACCGATCCGATCGTTGTAAACATTCGTAACCTTAAAGACGGATTTGCATCTCTTGAGCAAGATTTTTATGGAGCGGCTAAGCCGGGTGATGTAACTTTTAAAGATGAATATGTGAAAGCATATGGAACTGCTGATTGGGATAAAAGAGTAAAACTTCTGGACGATGCTGTTGTAAAAAGCGAACAGTATATTATGAAATTGAGAAAAGATCTGAGTTCTCAATAAGATTTTTTAATACTATTAAACCCCGGAGTAATCCGGGGTTTTTGTTTTATAGGAATCGTGTTTTGCCGGCCCATTCTGTTAGCATCCTGTTTTTAATCATTATCTTTCCAGAGCTAATTTTATTTTAAATATGGACAATTCAAAAGACCTCCGCCTCGCGGTTTTAATTGATGCTGATAATATCCCTCACCGGTTAATTGGTGGCATACTGGAAGAGATTGCTAAATATGGCGTACCAACTTTTAAACGCATTTATGCAGACTGGACCAAGCCACATGTAGCCGGATGGAAATTGGTTTTATTGGATCATGCTATTACGCCTATTCAACAATACAGTTATACAACCGGAAAAAATTCTTCTGACTCTGCACTCATCATTGATGCGATGGATATTTTATATACAGGCCGGGTAGATGGATTTTGCGTGGTAAGTAGCGATAGCGATTTTACGAGGTTAGCGACAAGATTGAGAGAAGCCGGAATGAAAGTATTTGGGATGGGTGAGCAAAAAACACCTTCAGCATTCCGGGCTGCATGCGATAAATTTATTTATATAGAAATATTAGATCAACAGGAAGCAACCGGACCAAAACAAATTAAACTGGTCGATCTGCGGAAAAAAGAAAAAGTAATCAGTAAAGCTGATAAGGCTTTAGTAAACCTGGTTACATCCAGTATTAACGATATCGGTGATGAAAACGGCTGGGCATTTTTAGGCGAACTTGGAAATTTGTTATTAAAGAAACGCCCCGATTTTGATCCACGTAATTATGGTTTTGAAAAATTATTGTTGCTGATCCGGAGCCTGGGTCATTTTGAAATAGATGAACGTGAATCGGGAAGAAAAAATGTTAAACTGGTTTATATCCGGGTAAAATAATTTTTTGGAAAACTTTCCGTATTCAGATGCTATTGAAAATTATACAAATTCATTTTTAATTATTAAGATTGTCATTGATAACACACCCGATAAAAATCTTCTTACAAATCGCATTTATCATATATTTTTTGCTGCTTACAAAAAATATTTTATTTAAAAATAATAGCCCTCGTTTTTATAAAAATTATTTTAAGCATGAGTACAAAAATTATAAAGTGAAAGACGGGTGGCAAAAAGCAAACACAACTCCTTTTTCCACCATCAAATTATTTTACAACAGCCGCAGACTAAATACAGAGTATAAACAGAATAATCTACTTGGAAATTTTGCAGGATTTATTCCATTGGGATTGCTTTTACCCCTGGTGCTTGTATGGTTCAGAAATGGGTTTACAATTTTAATTACGGGTTTTTTAGTAAGTCTGGGGTTTGAAGCTGTCCAATTACTAACCGGTCTTGGTGTTTTTGATATTGATGATTTAATATTAAATACAGCAGGCTGTTTCACCGGATTTATTCTATTTATTATTCTCCGGTTTATTCTTAAAAGAAAATAAAAAATCCCGTCAATACGGGATTCAATATTCTTAATCTTACAGTGTATAGCTAACGGCCTACCACTATCTTAATATTCATCTTCATTAAAAAGAAAATCTTCCTGGGTAGGATAGTCAGGCCAGATATCTTCAATCGTTTCATATACTTCTGCGCCTTCATCTTCCAGTTCCTGGAGATTTTCCACTACTTCAATAGGTGCGCCACTACGGATAGAATAATCAATCAATTCGTCCTTGGTTGCTGGCCAGGGTGCGTCTTCAAGATATGATGCTAATTCAAGTGTCCAAAACATTTTCTTAAGGGTTTAAGTTTTTTTAGAATACAGGTTTGATTTTTTAATCACAGGCCGTACCCCCTAAATTTCGGCAAATGTATGCTTATTAACGAATTTACCAAATCCAGTATTTTGAGATGGGAATTACCGATTTATAAAGTTTTTGTTATTGGGTGCTTTAATATTCATCATTTGATGATTGTTGCAGTAAATTCGCTTCATGTTATCAGCAAAAAATATTTATAAAAAATATGGGGCTGTGGAAGTTTTGCGGGGAGTTGCCTTTGAAATAAATAAAGGAGAAGTAGTTTCGATTGTGGGCCCTTCCGGTTCGGGAAAAAGTACACTACTTCATATTCTTGGCACATTGGATAAGGCGGATACAGGCAGTATCAGCATGAATAATACAAGCCTGAATGAACTTTCGGGAAAAAAATTAGCCACATTTCGTAATAAACATATTGGTTTTGTATTTCAGTTTCATCATTTATTGCCGGAATTTTCAGCCATTGAAAATGTTTGTATTCCCGGTTGGATAGCTGGTAGAAAAAAGAATGAAGTAATTGCAGAAGCGGAAAAATTATTAGCGATGCTTGGACTTTCTCACCGGCTGAATAATAAACCCAATCAACTTTCGGGAGGCGAGCAACAACGAGTTGCCGTAGCAAGAGCATTAATCAATAAGCCCGATATTGTAATGGCTGATGAGCCTACCGGAAACCTGGATTCTGCTAATGCCAAAGAAT
>JANLSA010000145.1:0-34046 GCA_031362085.1 Bacteroidota bacterium
TTTTTATTTTTAATCATATTATGATATTTGGTTTGAAATATTTTAAGCAGAATAATTATCTTATCTTATCAGTAGCCATCTTGGTTATGATTGTACCATTTAAGTTATATAAGAAGAATAAAGAGGGATTGGTGAAATGGGAAGAAGCACAAAGGATACCATTTAATTTTAAAAATGAAAAATACGAAACTTATGAAATAGCATACGAGATATTGCAAGCAAATCAATATTTCTTAAATGATTATTGCGGTTATTTATTAAGTAGTGGCAGCCAGGACTCAGCGATTAGTATTGCAAAAGCCAATAAAAGATTTATGAATAAATACGAATTAAGCATGTTGCTTGGAAAAGCATATTATGAAAGGAAAGACTTCGCTTTTTCGAAATCTTATTTTATTAAAGCAAATAATATTATCCCTAACCGATTTTTACCATTGGCTCATTTGATGGAAATTGAAATTGAGAGTAGCAATCTAAAAGCTGCTATTCTAATTGCCAAAAAAATTATTGAAATGCCTGTTAAGGTGACGTCGCCTCAAGTAGATTTAATAAAACAGAATGCCAAAAGAATTATCAATAGGTAATAATCTTTCACAATGGGTTAAAAATAAATTTGGTTTATATCATAAACTACTTTACGTTTGTGTTATAATTCAAAATTCAACTGTATGTTCACCCGATTTTCATTTACCATTTTACTTATTGTTACAAGCATTTATTCTTTCTCACAAACCACCACTGTAACGGGAAAGGTAACAGATAACAAATCAAAACCATTGGCAGGGGCAAGTATTACTTTAAAGAATACGTATGATGGTGCCACTTCAGATTCTGCCGGTAAGTTCCGATTTCGTACGACAGAGAAAGGTGATCAGATTATTGAAATTTCTTCTATTGGTTTTAAACCCTTTCAGCAAGCCGTAAAATTAGATGGCACAGCAATTACAATTGCAACAAGTTTGAAAGAAGAGCAAAATGAATTGCAGGCAGTTGTTTTAACTGCAGGTACATTTGAAGCAAGCGATAGAAAAAGAGCAGGTGTTGTATTAAATCCGATTGATGTGGTAACAACTGCAAGCGCAGAAGGTGATTTAACCGGAGCTTTAAAAACATTACCCGGCGCACAGCAGGTAGGAGAGAGTGAAGGGTTATTTGTACGCGGAGGTACAGCAGCCGAAACAAAAATTTTTATTGATGGCACACTGGTAAATAATTTTTTTCAAAGCAGTACGCCAAACATTGCATCACGTGGACGGTTTTCTCCATTTATATTTAAAGGAACCGTTTTTAGCACCGGTGGTTATTCTGCATTATATGGTCAGGCACTTTCATCTGCATTAATATTAGAGTCAATTGATTTTCCGGATAAGAGTTCAGCTAATCTTGGACTTTCGATCATTGGTGGCAACGGCGGCTACCAGCATTTATCTAAAAAGAAAAATTTCTCCGTCGGTGGTACCTATAGTTATACCAATTTATTTCCTGCATTTGCAGTCATCAAACAAAGACAAGATTACTCTCAAATACCAGAGTTTCATACCGGCGATGCAAACTTTCGGGTAAAAACTTCTAAAACGGGGATTTTAAAATACTATGGATACTTCAATAAAGGCCGGCTTGCTTTTACAACCAATAGTATTGATACATTAGGCTACTATGATAAATTTGGATTAAAGAATACCAATTTTTACAATAATTTTTCCTGGAAAGAATTTTTGGGAAAAGGGTGGAAGCTAAATGCAGGAATTTCTTTTACCAATAATAAAGATGGAATTAATAGCGGGTTAGAAGACGCAAATAAAAATGAAGTTATCTTGACCGGACTTGAGTTTAAAAAATTTGGATTGGGATTAAAAGGAAATTATTTCAATGCAAGAATGGTAATTGAAAAAAAACTAAAAGGATTAAGTGCCATCCGATTTGGAACCGAGTATAATTTTACCAACGATAAATCTGATTTCACTTTGTATAACGGGCAAATAGTTGGTGGCAGCATCAAGCAAAATATTAAATCGGGTTTTGCCGAAGTGGATATTTATCTGACTAATGCCGTTGCTGCTAAGATTGGTACAAGAGTAGAACATTCTTCCATACTTGATAAAGTCAATATTGCACCCCGGGTTTCCATTGCGTATAAATTGGGAAATGGCAGCCAGGCATCCATGGCGTATGGTGTGTTCTATCAAAATCCTGAAACAAAATATTTGCCCGCAACAAATAATTCTGCGAATTCATTGGGATTTATGAAAGCAACTCACTACATCACTCAGTATTTAAAAGTAACCAGCCTCACTACTTTCAGAGCAGAGGTATTTTATAAAAAATACAATGACTTAGTAAAAACAAATTTTACCAGTGGCAGAGAAACTGCTGTAAATAATAATGGTTTTGGTGATGCAAAAGGAATTGAATTTTTCTGGCGGGATAAGAAAACAATTAAGAATCTTGATTACTGGATTTCCTATTCTTACCTGGATACCAAACGGGATTTTTTAAATTTCCCTTATGCCATTGCACCCAATTTTGCTGCAAAGCACACCGCTTCTGTTATCTTGAAAAAATTTGTACAACCCTGGAAGTTGCAGTTTAATGGTGCCTATAATTATGCAAGTGGCCGGCCTTATTATAATATTGGTTATGATGGAACGAATTTTAAATTTAATGACCGGGGTACAATTCCCGAATATCATAATTTTAGTTTTTCACTTAACTTTTTACCCAACATCGGAAAACCAAATGCAAAAACATTTGCTGTCTATGTATTTCAGGTAAGCAATATTTTCAATATCAAACAGACTTATGGTTATCAGTATTCGTATAACGGGTACAGAAAAGAAGCCATTGTGCCTACATCAAGAATGTTTGTATATATCGGTGCCTTCTTCAGCTTTGGTATAGACAGAAGCGAAGATGTGATTAACAGCAGGCTTTTATAAAATAGCACCAATCTTATAAAAGGGAGTAATTTAAAAAAATAAAAATCTGTAAAAAAAATCTTTAAAAATTAAAAAACAAAACAACATGAAAAAAATTATGATTGCAATGATTGCGTTGGCCATTTCATCTGCGGCAGTTGCACAAATGGAAAATGAAAAATTTGTAAAAGCAATGGAGCCAAAAGTGATTGCTTTAGATACCACCCATAGCCTGGAAGGTTTTACAGAACTTGCCAATGCGTTTGAACGTATTGCTGATGTTGAAAAAAATCAATGGCTGGCATATTATTATGCTGCCATGTGCAATGTAAATGCGGGATTAGTTATCGGAAGTGGGGGAGATATGATGGCAGCGAAGGCAGACAAAACAGATCCCTATGCAGACAAAGCAGAACAGCTTATAAATAAAGCTGAATTATTGGAAAAAAGCAATTCTGAAATTTATGTAATAAAAAAAATGATTGCTTCATTAAGAATGCTGGGTGATCCAATGAATCGCTATATGACCTATGGAGCCGAAATACAAGCCATGCTTGATGAGGCAAGAAAACTGAACCCGGAAAACCCAAGAGTATATTTGTTGGAAGGGCAGGATAAATTTTACACACCGGAACAATTTGGTGGAAGTAAATCCGAAGCAAAAGTTTTATTTGAAACTGCACTAAAAAAGTTTGAAGCTGCAAAACCAGCAACAAGTATTCATCCTTCCTGGGGTTTGCCTACAACAAAGTATTTCCATTCTCAATGTCAGTAAAATTGTAAAAGGTGATTGTTAAATCAATCACCTTTTTAAAACGATTTTTATGAATGAAGAAAAATTTTCTCCCGAGCAAAGCCTGCATGTAATTCAATCCATGATTGAAAAGGCAAAAAACCAGTTCAGCGAAAATGGCCATCTGTATCTTTTATGGGGCTGGGTTATTTTCTTCTGCAGCATTGCGCAGTTTATACTTTTAAAATTTGTGCAATATGAAAAACATTATTATGTATGGATGGTATGCTGGGTAGTTGTTATATACCAGATTTTTTATTTGGTAAAAAGGCAAAAGGCGCAGCGGGTAAAAACGTATACAGATAAAATGATGAGCTCGATCTGGATCAGCTTTGCTATTTTGATGATGCTGGTTGGCTTTTCAATCGGGGAAGTAGGGAAAGAAAATTATTATAAACTCATCAGCCCGGTTTTTCTTGCTATGTATGGAGTGCCTACTTTTTTATGCGGAATGTTTTTAAGGTTCAGGCCACTGGTTATTGGAGGTATTGGATGTTGGGTGCTTTCTCTTATAGCACATTTTATTCCGTATGATTATCAATTACTGTTATTATCTGCTGCAATGGTTATTGCCTGGATTGTTCCGGGATACAGTTTGCAGAAAAAATATCAACAACAAAAAAACTGATTATGGAAGATAAAAAAATATCTGAGCAGGAAAGCCTGAGTTTGATAACCCAGATGATAAACAAAGCAAAAAACAGTTATCATAGTACAGGTGTAGGCGCTATGATGTGGGGTTTTGTAATTGCCGTTTGCTCTTTGGTCAGGCTTTCCGAAATTCATTTTGATTATAAACTTCCATTCGATATTTACCTTATAACATTGGTAGCGGTTATACCACAAATATTTATTTCTATTCGGGAGAAAAAGGAGAGAAAAGTAAAATCATATGATGATATATATATGGACTATTTGTGGTTAGGCTTTGGCATTAGTATTTTTTTATTAATTCATGTTACGAATAATATGTATAGTGCCTGGGACCCTGTTCGTGTTGAGTATGAAAATATTTCAGGAAAGATTCCTTCATTTAATTTTTATGAATTTGTCAATCCACTCTTTTTGATGCTGTATGGTATGCCCACATTTGTTACCGGTGCTGCCTGTAAATTCAAGCCCATGCTTTTTGGTGGAATTTTTTGCTGGATATGCAGCATACTGACAGTTTATACTCCTATTAAAATTGATTTGATCTTAACGGCTTTATCAGCAATTTTTGCATGGCTGATACCCGGAATCTTAATGGAAAAAGAATACCGTATCTATAAAAAGGAGCAAGCTTCTCTGCATGTTTAATGATCTGGATCCCATATTACATTCCCAGTTACGACTTGCTGTCGTTTCACTGCTTATCAGTGTAAAGGAGGCCGAGTTCACTTTTTTAAAAGAAAAAACAAACTCTACTGCCGGCAACCTGAGTGTGCAGATACAAAAATTAAAAGAGGCTGGCTATATAGACGTAACCAAGCAATTCAAAGACAATTACCCACTTACTGTTTGTAAAATAACTCCCGGAGGTATTAAAGCATTTGAAGTTTATGTAAAAAATCTTCAATCGTATTTAGGGAAATAAAAAACCCTGAAGTAGAAACTTCAGGGTTGTAGAAACAAGAATGGTGCTTCTTAATTCAACTTACGTTTAAGCTCAGAGAAATTTTTTGCGATGCAGAACTACAACTTGTGGTTGTAATTGGTTGTTATTTCTTTTAAAAAGCCTGTTCATTGTTTCCCTCAGTTTCCTGAGTCCGTCCAGGGAATACCTTTTGATCTTCATTTTTATTAAGTAGTTAGTAGTTGCGACCGTTTATTGTTTAATGAATTTTGCAGTGCTGTTTATATTTTCAGAACTTACACATGCTATATACATTCCTGTATTCATAGCTGAGGGTAATGAAATGCTTACTAAGTTGTTTCCTTTGCTTGCAGTTACCGATTGTTTAACAATCATTCTGCCGTTCATATCCAGGACACGTAATTCAACAGCATTGTTTATATCAGACTGAAAGCTCACTGTCAATTTATCAGTTACACTGTTACCAATAATATCCAGTTTGTTTGTGGCTTTACTGTTAGTATTGAACACTAATATTTTTGAATAAGACAATACATCGCTTTTATCAACCATTTTCAGACGGTAATAAACTTTTGCATCATCATTTATTTCATTATAACCATACGTTTCGTTACCAGTTTTTTCTGTACCAAACAGGATTGCTGCAGTTGCGAAATCTTTACCATTCGTACTTCTTTCTACTTCAAATGTGTTTGCTATTTCATTCAACCCTACAGCCCACTGAAGTTGTACATTGTTTTTGTTTTTGCTGCCCTGGAAATTATTCAGTTTTACAGGTAAAAGTTTACTCGTACCATTAACAATAGATATTACTCTGTCAAAACAACCAGAAGGTGTTATAGCAACAAGCATTGCAGGGTCGTTTCTCGTTGGCATAATTACTGTTTGGTTCCCGGCATTTACGGTAGCTATCTGTCTTGAATTAACTAATACATCCCCTACACCTAAACCACCAATTACACCCAAATCCTGGTAAGCTTCCATAACTAAAGGAAATGCTGACAACGTACCTGCAGTTACATTATAAGTAAGAAGCGATTTATTAGGATCCAAAAGATAGTCAGTAAGGGTTGCCGTAATTGTTATATCACCGCTTATACCAGTGGCAGATCCGTTTGTTAAACCAGGAGTATGCGAAGATTGTGAACTACTCTTATCCCAGACACCACATTTTCCGTCATTAAGCCGGATATAACCATTATCATTTCCTGCATTTGGAATAACATATTCAATTTTGTTATCTGCAATTGTGGTGAACGCAACTGTAAAATCCGGGGAAGCTCCAAGCATATCTACCGGTAAATTTGGCATTGCTTTAATATAAGCAGGAACCACAGCAGTATTTGTTCCGGCGATAAGTCCATTAATAATTATACCATTATTGTAAATAAACATATGATATGCGCATCCTAAGCCTGTAACAGTCACTATAAAATCATTAAGGTTTGCCGGAACAGCAACCTGTGTATAGCCAGTTCCGTTTTTTTCCCATTTGGTGATAGCACCACCCGCAGGCATTGCATTCCAGTTAAAATCTGCTACAACGTTTGTTTGTCCCTGTACTACAAAAGGATTTGCTGAGGCAGCTACATAAAAACCTTTTGCAAAAACGTTTTGATTTGGAAGGTCCATCACATAGAAACCAGTTTTATTACCCGCTTCTTTATAATAAGTTATCACTGTGAAATTATCCATGTTCTGAGATACAGAACTGGTGTTATAAAACTCAATAAACTCATGTTTGCCATTTCCCGGATCGGTATATACTTCATTAAGTACTACCTGGGCGTTAGAGAAAGTTGCTGATAAAGCAAGGGCACAAAGGGTAAAAGTTTTTTTCATTTTCTAAGGGTTGAATTAAGTTTTGCATTTTCAGAAATCAGTAATCGTATTTTTTCGTACGACTATGTTGCTTTCCGTATGCGAGAACAAACATAGTATCACGTATGAATCCTTGCAAGTTTTTACGAAGTAATTTTTTTAAAAATTAAAAAATAGTTTATTTCTCCGTACTACTACTAAGTGAAGTTTCGATTTCGATAAAGTATAAATATGAATGATAGTTTTACTTATAAGTAAAATCACTTAACGGAGTTTTGCTTATTTATAACTATCAATTTTATCTAAAGCGTTTGTTTGCAACACAAAGCGTTTACATTTGCATCGAATCAATCAGATGTCATTAATAATAACAGTAAATAATCTTTGTAAATCATTCGGTGATGTAAGGGCTGTAGATGATCTAAGCTTCAGCGTACATTCCGGTGAGGTTTACGGATTTCTCGGGCAGAACGGCGCAGGTAAATCAACTACCATCCGCATGTTACTTACACTTATAAAACCTGATTCCGGTAATATTGAAATTTTCGGAATGAATTTGCAAAAACATCGAAAAGAAATTTTACGTAGTACAGGTGCTATCATTGAAAAGCCTGATTTATATAAATATCTCACTGCTCTGGAGAACCTGCGCATCTTTGGAATTATCAGCGGAGTAAAACTTTCCACTAAAGATTTAATAAAGCAATTAGATAATGTAGGGCTTGCCGACCGGGCAAACAGTAAAATAAAAACATTCAGCCAGGGTATGAAGCAACGGCTTGGAATAGCCGTGGCATTAGTTCATAATCCAAAGCTCGTAATTCTTGATGAGCCCATCAATGGGCTGGATCCGCAGGGTATAGCCGATATTCGTAATTTAATATTGCGCCTGAGCAGTGAAGAAAAGAAAACAGTGTTTATTTCATCTCATTTGCTAAGCGAAATGGAATTGATTGCCGATTCCTTATTAATAATAAATAAAGGGAAAAAGGTTGTTGAAGGGAAAATGAATGATTTAATAAACCCGGAGCAAACTATCGTAGAGCTAGAAACAACTGATATCAGTACAACAGAAAATTTTATTAAAGCTTCTTCCTGGAAAAATAATTTTAAAGAAATTGAAGAAGGCAGGATAAAGCTGGAAATGAAGAAAGATTTAATCCCTGAATTTAACCGCCAGTTAGTGAATGCCGGTATTTCCGTTATCAGCATTCATCCCAAACATTCATTAGAAGATTATTTTTTATCAAAAACGAAGCATTAATGTTCTGGAAATTATTTAAAATAGAATTGTTCAAAATTTTTAAACGTCCCAGAACGTATATTTCATTTGGGGCCATTGCTGTTATCATTTTGCTTATTCAGTTTGCCTTAAAAATAAACGGTCAGGATTTTGTCGAACTTTTTTTAGACAGCCAGTCCGATAGTTTTGATATACCGTATGAAAAAATAATGAATGGTTATTTCGTTTGTGTAATGGTTTTGCATACTATATTAATACATGTTCCGTTGCTTATCGCTTTAATAGCAGGTGATATGATTTCCGGAGAAGCAGGTCCGGGCACTTTACGGTTGCTTGTCGGCAAACCTGTTTCAAGAACAGAAATTGTTTTGGCAAAATTTGCTGCAAGCACAGTATATGTTTTTCTTTTGTTGATCTGGATGGCATTACTGGCTTTGTTTTTAAGCATGCTCATTTTTGGAACAAACGATTTGATGGTATTTAAAGAAGATGCAGTGCATATTATGAACGGCTATGATGTGTTCTGGCGTTTTCTCGCCGCATTCTTATTTGCCGGGCTTGCACTTACCACCATTGCAGCATTAGCTATTATGCTTTCTGCATTTTCCGAAAATTCAATAGGCCCCATTGTAGCAACGGTTTGTATAATTATTGTATTTACCATAATTGAGCAATTAAAAGTGCCGGTATTTAAAGAAACAATTATTCCGTATTCATTTACATCGCATATGCTTGGATGGAAAGGATTTTTTTATGTAGTAACGGATGCCGAAGGAAACACAATCAATGGCTCTGTTGAAAATCCATTTGCTATAGTGAAGAGTGCTTTGATATTGCTGACATATATTGGTTTGTTTTTATTAATAACCGTACAGTATTTTAAACGAAAAGAAATATTGAGTTAAAAAATTTTGCATGATAAAAAAAATAATTTTTGCAGGAATCGTCATAATGGCTTTCAGCTTTCAAAAAAACAGTGAGATAAATGAAACGTTGAAAAAAGTAAAAGAGAAATACGATAAAGTAAATGATTATTCTGCTACCGGTAAATTAAGAACCAATGTAATTTTTATAAAAGCTCCAGTGGCAACGGTAAAAGTGTATTATAAAAAACCCGATAAACTCAGAATAAAAAATGAAAAGGGCATTTCATTAATACCCAAAGGAACCGTGAATATAAATCTGAACAATGTACTCGGCTTAACAGATTATGAAATATTTGATGGGGGTAAAGAAAAAGTAAGCGGAAAAATTTGCCAGGTTATAAAAATTTTCCCATTGGATGACAAGAATGAAATTTCCCGTGCCACATTATATGTTGATGAAACCGAAATGCTGGTCATGAAATCGGTGATTACTTCAAAAGATAATGGCACGTATGAACTAACGATGAGTTATGACAAACAAAAGAACTGGGCACTACCCGATAAAGTGGAATTTGTTTTTAATATAAAAGAATACAAACTTCCAAAAGGAGTTACCATTGATTATGACAACGGCTCTGATAACTCAGGAGCAAATAAAAAAGAAAAAAAGGGCCGGGTGGAAATCAAGTATTCTGATTATTCTATCAATAAAGGAATCAGTGACGATATTTTTAAATAAACGCTGATTTTTATTTTCAATTTAACCGGTAAACAACCCGATTTAATGCAATTAAATATCCCTGAATTTCGTTTAGAGAAAGGGTAATTGAAGAATTTTTGCGGTTTATGCAAAATGAAAATCATCAATTATCTTTGAATTCACAAATCCAATTGATGAGAAGCCTGATCCTTTCCTTTTTTCTCCTGTTAGCCTATTCTATTTCCTACAGCCAGAGCAATGGTATTGTAAAAGGAAAATTAGTTGATACAGCATTAAAACAATCACTTTCAGCTGCAACGGTTTCTGTAATGTCCAGAAATGATTCTTCATTTGCCGGTTTTATTATGACGGATAAAAAAGGAATGTTTGAAATAAGAAGCCTGAGTATGGGTGATTATTTTCTTATGGCTTCCTATACCGGGTATGAAAATTTTATTTTGAATTTTTCCATTTCAAAAGAAAAAAAAACAGTTGATGCTGGTGAATTGAATATGCAAAAAAGATTTAAAACATTAGAGGGTGTAACAGTTACGGATGCTGTTCCGGTCCGGATTCATGGTGATACAATTTCTTTTAAGGTAGAGGCATTTAATTCCCGCCCCGATGCAACAGTGGAAGATGTGTTAAAAAAACTACCGGGAATACAGGTACAAAAAGATGGAACCATTCATGCGATGGGAGAAACGGTGCAGAAAGTTTATGTAAACGGGAAAGAATTTTTTGGAAATGATCCAAAAATTGCAACAAAAAATCTTACAGCAGATATGGTGGATCAGATCCAGGTTTATGATGATATGAGTGAACAGGCTAAGTTTACAAAAATTGATGATGGAAGCCGTTCGAAAACAATCAATATAAAATTAAAGAAAAATATGAACCGTGGCGACTTTGGCAGGTTTACTGCCGGAGGCGGAACTGGCGAACGCTACGAAGGAAATTTATCTTACAACCGTTTTCGGGATGATCAGAAGGTATCGGTTGTGGGATCGGCAAACAATACCAATAAGCAGAGTTATAGTTTTAATGATGCATCATCATCGGGCAGCAGTACGCAGTTTAGCCAGTCCGGCTCCGGTGGTGGATTTTCTGGCGGTGGTATGAACGCTGCCCCCGGGGGTGGTGCTAGTAATGGCATCAGCATTCCAAAATCTGCCGGAATAAATTATAATGATATGTGGGGGAGCAAAATTGATTTCAGGACCAGTTATTTTTTTGCAAACAGCGAATATTTTTTAAACCAGAACAGTTTTAAGAAATATTCTTTTCCAGGTGATTCATCATCGGAAGCAATTACAAACAGCAATGCAAGAAATGAAAATAACAGTCACCGGGTAAATGCAAGATGGGAATTCAATATAGATTCTGCAAATTCCTTACTGTACACAGCAAATCTGAATATACAAAACTCCGACAATGCATATACTGATACATCGTTTACCATTTCAAATGCTGTTAACAATTACCTGGCACTTACAGCAACAGCAGGAAGAAATGATGTGCGGAATGGAATAAATTATTCCGGCGAATTATTATTTCGCCGCAGATTCAGAGTGGCCGGCCGCACATTTACACTTGGCTGGAGAAATGGGTTTTATGAAAACGACGCAAATAACAGGAGTTTTAATCCGATAACAACTTACAACAGCAGCGGAGCCATTGTAAATTATTTAAACTTCAATCAGCAGAATCTTCAGCTTGCAGAAAATAATAATAACACAATCAGCGCTTCTTATACCGAACCAGCCGGTAAAAATAAATTGATTGAATTTAATTATGCTTACTCCGGTGGTAAAAATATTTCGGATAAAAAAACATATGATTACAATCCTGTTTCATCAAAATATGATTTGGTAAACCTTTTCCAGACAAACTATTTTGATTACCGGAATACTTCTCACCGAATTGGTTCAAACTACCGGTCGCAGAAAACAAAATATAATTACCAATTGGGTATGGCGGTACAGCAAAGTGAATTGGAAACAAAAAGTGTAAAAGCGGTTACCGGAAAGGACACTACCATCAGTCAGCGGTTTGTAAATATTTTTCCAAGCGCAAATTTTAATTACACCATCAGCCGTGCAAAAAATATCAGGGTGTACTACCGTGGCCGCACCAATGCGCCAAATATTTCTCAGTTACAGGATGTTCCGGATTATTCTAACCCGCTTCAAATTAAAACCGGTAACGCTTCTTTGAAACAGGAATTTATAAGTAACATTAATCTTGGTTACAGTACATATAATCCAAAGTCATTTAATTTTTTCAGCGCAAACATCAGTTTTAATACTACAGGAAATAAGATAGTTAACACAATTGATTCTGTGGGTGCAGTATCTGTAATTATTAAACCGGAAAACCTAAACGGCTCTTACAGCACCTCCGGTATGTTTACTTTCGGTATTCCTTTTAAAAAAATGCGGGGAGCCAACTTGAATATTTCTACAATGGCTTATTACAACAGGGATGTGAGCCGTATTTATGGGAAGAGAAACTTTACAAAATTGATGATGATTAATCAGTCATTTGGATTTACATACAGCAAACCAAAATTTGACCTGGGTGTGGCAGGAAGTTTCGTCTATAATAAAGTCAATTATGCTTTTCAGGGCGGAACGAATACAGAATATTTTAAACAATCCTGGTCCGCAGATTTCAGTTACCGGTTTAAAAATAATTTTTTTATTATAACCGATCTTGATTATTTCATTAACTCCGGCCGCACAGAAGGGTTTAATCAGAATATTTTATCCTGGAATATTGCACTTGCCAAACAAGTGTTTAAAAATAAAGCCGGCGAAATTAAACTCACGGCTTACGATATTTTGAACCAGAGTAAAGGTATCAACAGAACAGTCGGTGATAATTATTTTGATGATACCCGATCCAATGTAGTGCCCCGTTTTTTTCTGTTGAGTTTTACATATACGCTTAAGCAAAAAGCATTGCGTAAACCACAACCCAAACAAGATCCAAAACAACCTCCTGTAAAAATGCAGGTGTTTCAATAAAAAATTAAATTGGTAACCGGTAATAGAAAAAAGAGGCGGCTCTTTCGAAACCAACTCTATTTTTAAAATTGAAATTATTTCAAGCCTACCGGTTAACTGAAAGTTTATTTGTGTAGGTTTTTTCTTTTGTTACAAGCTCTACTATATATATTCCGGGATTAAGAGATGATACTTCTATCGGAATTCTGTTTTCACCTGTGCCGATTACAACTGTTTTACTAAAAACTGTTTGTCCGGACAATGATCGGATGTGTAAAACGCCAACTGTATTATTCACACCACTGACTATTAAAGATCCATTACTGTTTACTGGATTTGGTAAAATGGTAATTTCATTTTTCGTCAATGCCAGGTATACCAGTTTTGTATTACTGAAGGCAGATGAACCATTTTTTTCCACCATTCTTAAGCGATAATAAGTTCTACCAGATAAAGGTTTATTATCTGTGAAGGTATAACTTGTAAAACTGTTTGCAGCGCCTGCAGCTTTCCATCCGATAGTTACCCAGTCATTCTGATTAAGGCTGCGTTGTATTTCAAAACCATCTGCTTCGTTATCATTTATTGCAGACCAATTTAATTCAACTGTTTTATCTTTTGTAACATATGCATTAAAATCAAGCAAGTTGATGCTCAACGGAAGATTAGATGATACAACAGGATAATCCTCCGTTTCACCATCATCATACCATCCGGTAGAATTACTTGTAGTCATTGGAGTACTTCCTGATACAAGACGTATTCTTAAAAATGTATTGGCTGTACCAGGTGGAATATTCAGTCCCAGCCAGGCTAAGTTAACTGTCTGTGTTCCGCTTGCGGTAGATGGTACTGAAACGATAACACCCTCTGATGCATCAAATACTCCATTGACATTATAATCTAACCAGCCACCCAATGTTGCAGCAGATCCTGTATTATTTCTAACAGTTACCTGTTGAACATGATTATATGTAACACCATTAGAATTAAGAATTGTAACAGAGCCTATTCCATCTTCATCTGTTGCATCACCGGAAGCATCAGCCGATGTGTTTTTACTCCACTCTCTGTCCCATGTAGCGCCAATCATTAATGTGGAATTATTACAATGCTTTTGATTTACTGCTGGTGAAAGTGCAACCGGATCATAGCTGGCTGGAGCATCACCAAAATCACATTTCGGTTTAAACGGATCAGATGCATCACCGGCATTAGGTGCCCATGCAGGTGAACAGGAAGTTGTAGCTATTAAATTTTGTGTACCGATTGTTCCATCGTTGTTATATAAAGCCACATGGTTTTTTACACGGTAAACATTTCCATTATAAGTTTGACCAATCTGTCCGGCAGTTTCTGCATTTCCTACGTAAACAGTCGATGCGCCTGTTTGCATATTAAAATGTACGTAGCGGTTTTGAGCTATTACAGGACCTGTAGCATGGGTTATCATTAATCCATCTTTTATGGCAAAATCACCCCAGTCATGGCTTGGATTACCGGCACCATCATCACCGGGTGTAGCAAATACCTGAGTGGCAGTGGTGGGAACACCAGCACCATCAAAATCTATTTTCCATATAAATGATTCTATATTGGTACTGTATGTAACTCCATCTGTTCCTTCAATGCCTAAATATAATGAGCCATTGTAAAATGCTGCTCCTGCGAACTCGATACCCTGAATGAATGTGGGCAAATTCAACGTAGTAATATCAGCTAAAACTGTACTAATAGTTTCAGTATTGAAATCATATTTTTTTAATGATTTATTAAACGGAGGTCCACCACTTCCAGCAGGATAATTATCCATCACATAGTACAACCATTTATTTACCGGGTCATACGCAAGCGAATTCATTTTATTACCGGTTGTACCGGGATCAGAAAAAATATAATCAGCCCCTCCTGCGGTATTCATCATATACACATGCAGGTTTTGCGGGTTAGCTAAAAAATAAGCAGGTTGACCTGTGAATGGTTCTGTATAAGGCAGATAATAATTGTTTGGAAAACCGGGATTTGCTACGCAGGCAATAATATCCGAAAGAAAAATCTCTGCATTACTTCCAATTGTAGTGGCAACCACTCTAATACTATCTACCGGACCGGCAATTGCAAATGTAGCTGCACCTGTATTTAATGTATTTCCAAGGGCTGTATTTGTTGCGGTAATGCTTCTGGCAGTTGGTGTTCCTCCAACGGTAAGAATTGTAGCTCCATAAGTTGTTACAACAATTGTTTGAGCAACGTTAGCTGCATTATAAGCGGTAACATTATAAACTGCGCTTCGGTCTACATCATTCAATGTGAAACTGGCATTTTGAACTTCAGTTAAAAAAGTCATTATAATAACCTGGCCTGCTGTGGGTACATAATGTATATCTGCTCCAGTATACACTCCCGGATCACCTGTATGAGTTGTAACATCGCCGGAAATAGTTCCTGCATTGTTTACATTCATTAATGTATTTATAGTAAGCCGGTTTGTACCAATTGCAAATTGTTGAGTTTGCCTCATTGCAGCAGATACATTTGGCAATCCGGTTGAAGGATTATTTGTTCCATAACCTCCGAAGCTATGCAGATAATCAAGATTGTCCCAGTTAACAGTTGCAGATGTATAACCGCCGGGGCACTGTGAAAAAGTTATAACAGGAATGGTTATCAAAAAAAATAAACCAACGAACTTATAAATCCGGTAATATTTTTTCAATAAAATAAATGCAAGAGGTAGACTTGTTTTCATTGGTACAGATAACTTGGGTTCGAATGGATTAACAACTACAAAATACAACAATCACTACGCAAACAAAAACTTTTTAAACATAATTTTTTTAATAAAAACAATCTTACTAAAAGTGTCTTGTGCTGAATCGTATTAATACAAACTTAACTTTGTATATATACGGTAGTAAAAATTTCAATATTAGTTCGGCTATGATTTATTTTGAAATACTACTAAGCCTACTTAATAAAATCGAAGTGTTTGTGTTTTAAATTTTGAACAGAAAAAAAGCTGCTCTTACCTTACGGAGTTACGGAGCAGCTTTTTATATTCAGTTTTTAATAATTAATCAAATCTTTGACCGGTTGTACTTATACCTGCATAAGTATAGATATTGCAACCCTGGCGAACACCGGCTTTGATATAAGATACTGCATAAGGATTAACTGCAAATGCCACACTAAAAGTAGCCCTGTAATAAGTTGGCTGGCTGCCTACAGTACCGACATTGAATTTTAAAACATCAACAGATGTACATGCTCTGATAGAAGGATCACGTTCAACTTCTGTCGGAAGACTGAACCAGGTTACACCATCAAAACTGTACTCGGCAGATACTAAAGCTGCTTCTGCAGCTGCGCTTAATGGAACGCTCCAGTGACTTACATTCTGAAGTGTGCCGTTCAAGCCGTTACCGGGATTGGGATTTGTTAATCTCCATGTCCATTCCTGGTTTGTACCTACAACTGAGTTGGTCATAAGGTCAATCGTATAAGCATCTGCAGTTGATTTTTTTTCATTCTTTTCATTGTTAAAAGATGAAAGTGAGATTACAAAAGTAAATACTGTTGCAACGACAATTGATTTTTGGAAAAAATGTTTCATTGTTTTGTTTTTTAGGGTTGATTAAAATTGGCTTATATGGCCTATGTTTTTGTGTTTATAAATACAGGGGAATAAAAAATTATCAGTAAAATATTTTGACTTATTAATCAGGTGAGACACACAAATGAAGAGGTGATTTTGAAAAAAAATGTTGCCGGTAAATTGACAACTGTAGTTTGAGTTGACTTTCATTTTTGGGTACGTGATTAATTAGTAACGGATGTAAATGTATAAACCACTTTCGTAATTTCATAACTTTTTCATGAAAAATTTCTAAGTAAAATATTTTTTTTGCAAATACTATTACGCTACACCCGTTTAAAAACAGCTTGGTAAAATTACGAGGAGTAAAAAATAGTTGTGTAGTAATGTTCTGAATCAATGAGTAGTGAAAAACTGTTTCAACAGTAAAATAAAAGGAAGATTATTAATTTTAGTTAAAAAGATTTCAATAAAAAAAGAGGCTATCTATTCAGACAGCCTCTTTTTTTATATTAAAATGATTAAATGGTTAATCGTTTCTTGGTGTTACCGGAACTACAGTACATCCAATACCAGTATACCAGTAAGTATTACATCCCTGTAAACCTCCACCGGTTTTTATATAAGACTTTGCTTCTGGGTTTACAGTAAACTGCTGGTTAAAAGTAATCCTGCAATACAATGGTGCCGTACCTAATGTTCCGGTATTAAATTTTAGTACGTCGGTTGTTGTGCATAACCGGATAGAAGGGTCTCGTTCCATATCTATGGATACGCTGGTCCATGTAATTTGATCATAACTATACTCTGCAGAAACAATGGCTGATTCAGCTGCAGGACATAATGGTAAACTCCAGTGACTTACATTCTGCAATGTACCATTGCTACCATTACCTGGGTTAGGGTTAACTACTGACCAGGTCCATTGAAAATTGTTGTTTACCGGCTCCATACCTAATAAAGTAATTAAATAAGAAGATGTAGTTGTTTGGTGTTGTTTCTTTTTTTCCCGGCTGAAGGAAGAAAGGCTGAAAGTGAAAACTGCAATAGCAGCAGTGAGGAAAATTGTTTTGTTGAATTGTTTCATAGTCATTTTTTTTATAGGGTATAAGATTTTGTACAGATGTAAAAGTAGAAACAGGGTTTTGAATTTCATATTAAAAATGAATGATAATACACTTGGGAAATTATTGTGGCCTCGATTAGTAAAAGTTCTATGCAATTTATTTTTTAACGGAAATAATACGTAGTTGAATTGAAATCCGGAAAACATTTGTCAAATAAAAAGGCCGCATTTAATGCGGCCTCTTTTAAAAGATATTAAATCTGATTAGATTAATCAAGCCTTCCATTTGTTGCACCCATACCTGCAAAATAGTACATGTTACAACCTTGTAAACCACCACCTGTTTTTATCCAGGATGTAGCATACGGGTTAATAACAAAGTCCTGGCTAAAAGTAGCTCGGTAGAAAGTTGGTGCTGTGCTGGAAGTTCCAATATTAAATTTAAGTACATCTACTGTTGTACATAATCTGATACTTGGATCACGTTCAACTTCTGTTGAAACGTTATTCCAGTTTACACCATCATAACTGTACTGGGCAGATACTAGTGCAGCTTCTGCCTGTAAAGAAAGAGGTACACTCCAATGGCTTACATTCTGTAAGGTTCCATTATTACCATTACCCGGATTAGGGTTTGTTAATTTCCAGGTCCATTCGAAATTAGCACCAACAGAGTTTCTACTCTCCAGGTTGATTAAATAGGAATCCACGTTAGCGGGTGCGACTTTCTTAGGTAAAATAAATGATGAAAGAGAAATTACTGATACCGTTACAACGGCCGCTACTAAGGCTGATTTTACGAATTGTTTCATTGTTTTGATTTTAAGTTTTTAAAAAAGGATATCCAGAATTTTATAAATATTTCTAATAAATAAATTAATTACTCAGGCATTAGCCTAAATATGTTTAAGTCAATTTTTTTAAAAAAAGTGTATGTAAATTGTAAATTGGGTGTTCATAATTTTTTTCAGGAGGATACTAGGATTGAATTGTCAGGAGGGTAAAAGTAATATTACTATCGAAAATTCAAAACTATTTTGCGGTTTTTTTCTAAGTAATTCTACGAAAACTGGGTAATTAATATAAATAATTGATTTTTTTGAGGATTAAATCATCTTTCAGGAGTTGTATATAATTTATATGAAGAGTACTATGGTAGAATAAAATGTCTAAAAAAATATCACTGAGTTGAATACTATTAATTTTCTTCAATTTTTTCATCCACTACATTTGCAAAAAATTGTTGTGATACTCTTTTCATTGGATTTTTTCTGTTTTCATAAAAACCTTTTCTACGGTTAATAATATCTATACATTCAAACAATGCTTTTATAAAAGAAGATGTATCTGCTTTATTTTTTCCAGCTATATCAAATGCAACTCCATGATCGGGTGAAGTGCGAACTGCCGGAAGCCCGGCGGTATAATTTACGCCTTCATCAGTAGCCAGTGTTTTAAAAGGGATTAAACCCTGATCATGATACATGGCAAGAACACAATCAAATGCGGTAAAACTTCTTCTCGCAAAAAATGCATCAGCGCTGTATGGACCTACGGCGAGTATATTATTATTCTTTGCTTCTTTTATAGCGGGTTTTATAATCGTTTCTTCTTCATTACCTACCAATCCTTCATCACCCGCATGTGGGTTTAAACCCAATACAGCAATCTGGGGTTTATCAATTCCAAAATCTTTTTGCAGGCTTGCATTTATAATATTCAATTTGCTTACAATGGCTTCTTTTGTAATATTTTTTTGTATATCACTTATGGGTACATGTTCTGTTAAGAGTGCCACCCGAAAATTATCGGCACAAAGCATCATTGCAACATCTTTAACATCAAAATAATTTTTTAAGAAAGGAGTATGCCCCGTAAAATTAAAATCGGCAGATTGAATATTTTTTTTATGAATCGGTGCTGTTAGTAGTCCTTCAATTTGTTTTTCTTTCAATGCTTTTGCAGCAGCTAGTAATGAGATAACAGCATAGCGGCCTCCTGTTTCTGTTAATTGCCCCGGAGTAATATTCAATTCTTCTTCCCAACAATTAACGAGGTTTACTTGTTTGCTATTCAGATATTTTAAATCTTTTACATTTTGATAATTAAAATTTACATCAGGCATTGCTTTGCGGTAAAAGTTAATCAGTTTGCCGGAAGCATAAATAACAGGTGTGCAATGTTCAAGAATCCGAACATCAGAAAATGTTTTTATTATCAGTTCAGTGCCAATACCGTTTAAATCTCCGCAGGAGATACCTATAACTGGTTTTTCAAATGTACTCATAAGAAGTATTAAATTAAGAATGGATAAAAATACAGAAATGCAATTAATGAATACTGAATTTTTATTTGTAGAAAAGGAAGTTTATAAAAAAACCGGTACACTCTGTTACCGGCTTTTAATTAATACTTTAAAATAATTATCTGTTTTCTTTCAATACTCTATAAACGATCATTGTGCCGTTTAGTGTGGCTTTCATTATATATACTCCCGCAGGCAGCCTGTCTGTATTAAACAGGGTAAGGGCATTGGTGCCTGAATAGATTCGTTGATTTTCTGATTTTAAAATTTTACCATACTGATCAATCAATTCTACTCTTGCAATACCGGGTATGGGAGAATTAATTTCATACTCCAATTCTTTATAAAATGGATTTACAACTGTGCCAAATACAAAGCCATTATTAGTAAGGCTTAGCTGAACAATACGGGAATATTTTTTTGAATTTGTTCTGGTAATCATTATCACCCTGTAATATACTTTTCCATTTACCGGTGTCGGATCATCGTAGCTGTAATGATTTACTTCTGCACTTAAATTATTATATCCGTTTATGCTTGCAATTTTTATAAAATCAATTCCCTTGGCACTTCTTTCAAGTTCATAATTTACCAGTTCGTCTTCTTTAGAAGTAGTCCAGTTTATTCTTCCTTTATCAACAATCAGTTTTCCAGCTATGGAAAGAAAATCAACATTTAATAGAGGTCCACAATCGGTCAGTACATCTAATGTTATATTGATTGGATCGGTAAACTGGCAACTCGATGAAGTAAGATTAGCTGCTGTTGTAGCAACTACCAATCTGTATAGATCTCCATCATTGCCTGCCGTTGTTGCTGATGGTGGTATTGTATAAGTGGAAACATATTCCCAGGCTGTTCCATTCCATGTAGGCGAGGCTGTTCCGCTACCTCCTACATCGGTCCAGTTTGTACCTCCGTCTGTACTTCTTTGCCATTGATAATAAACATAAGTATCGTAATAGCATCGTACAGTATCAGCAATAATAATCTGGTTGCCAGCACATACAGTTGGCACTGCAGCCGGGTTATAAGTCATATTCGGAGCACATGTCTTCAAGCTTATATCATCTATTGCCCAATCATTTCCACCTCCACCCGGTGCATTATTTCTTAAGGTCATAACGAAACTGCTTGCTGTAGCATCAGTTTTATAAACAAAAGAACGCTTCACCCAATTATTCAATGTATCTGAAGCGGCTTGGGTACCACCAAGTCCCTGATAAAGAATATCACCAGTGGTGTAATAATCTGTTCCATTTATTTCAATTGCAATATTGGGCCGTACACCTGCACTGTCTCCCGCAGCAGTAGGAATATAGCCTGCGGTAGTGGATGATTTTCCGGTCGAATCGCATCCGCATTTATAACAGACATTTTTAAACCAGGCTGAAATTTCATAATACGTATTCGGACAGGCTCCATTTACGGTGAACTGGAACGCAGTATCGGTTTTATAAGCCGAATTTATTATAAGCATATATCCGCAAGGATTGGTCGTACTGATAGGGGCACTCAGGTTACAAGGTAAATTTCCTTTTGCTGTATTTGTTGCTCCTGTATGGTCTCCACTTATATCCCATAAGTTAAATACACGAGCCGCATTTGGTTTTGCTACTGTTTGGTTGGTAGTACCCGCTGCACTTGTATTATTTGCTATGCCATAATAATAGTCATTGGGTGTACCTGCACTAAACGGTAGATAGAGATAGTTTGTATTTGAAGATGTTCCCCTGTTTTGAGGATAAGCCGGGCTTCCAGTAGGGGCACCAAATGTTCCATTAGATTCATCTCCCAAAATATTGGTTTGAGAAACAGAATTTGGACATGAGCCCGGGCTTTGAAAAACGATCAGACTATCCTTTGGAAAGTTTATAGTATAAAAAACACCTGTTGCAGTATCTCTGAATTGGAATGCACCACCTCCGAAATTTATTTTATTACCATATGCTGCATTTACTGTAACCCGGTATGTGGCAAGAACAATACAGGTGTTACCAAAATTTGATGGTCTTGATGAACTTCTTAATTTTCCTCTTGCAGATCTGTTAGAATTTAATCCCATGTTCATTTGAATGACGGTATCCGTACCTGCACCTCCGGTTGTGTACCATCCCGCATCAAAGTCTGCAGAACTATTTGTAAATGTACTGAACGATTTGCCTTCGTTGGTTCTTAACGCCAATGAACCGGAAACAAAAGCAAACCCTCTGCCACTTTTTAAAGTGTCATAAAATGCCAGGCTATCAACAGCTTTTACTACACCGCCGGTTCGGTCAACAACTAATGTTGCTCTTATTTCAAGTACATCACCCGGATCAATAGTACCACCAATAGTTCCATCCGTAATATTAATATAGCTTTTTGCATAGGCTATAGTTGAGGCTATTGGATTTGTCACACAAATATTAAATGTATAAGTACCTGCTGCTACAGGTGCAACCAGGGTATTTGTTGTTATTCTGATGTAATATGTATTTCCTACAGTTAAACCAGCACCGCCTATTGCTGTTAATGTATTCAAGGGGCTAGTTGTACAGGCAAGTGATGTAAGTGAACCACAAATACCAGAGAATAGTTGAATTCTTGGGCTTGCCGTTGTAAGATTAGCGCCAACAGAACTTAATGTTATTATTGGGTAAGTAGAAGTAGCTACAAAGCTATACCATACCTCTGGAGATGCAGCGTTACCACAAGCGGCTAATCCTGCAGTTGCAGTTGCATTTATTAATGTTCCGGAAATATTTGAACAGGATGTACCGCTTGTTAACGAAAAAGCCCCGGCGCATAAATCATTTGCAGGTGGTACAGCCGCAGCTGTAACACAAATATTAAAATTAGCTACAGTACCTGTTCCGGATGGATTTGTTGTGTTTGCAATGCGTATATAATATGTATTGCCAATTGTTAATCCTGCTTGTGTTATTGTTGTTGTGGTAACGCAACCAAGAGATGCTAATACCGCACAAGTACCACCATAAATTTGAATTCTTGGAGTAGTCAGATTTGAACCCAGGCTACTTAATGTGACAGTATGTGTAACTGCAGTGGCAACAAATTTATACCATACATCATTATACGTATTGGCAGCAAAACATCCTATTGGAACAGTTATGTTGGATGTTGACAAATCTAAACTGCCTGCTGTATTTACACAGGTTGCACCGGATGTTAATGTTACAGCACCGGCACAATCATCATTTGCCGGAGGTTGCTGAACACAAATATTAAAATTCCAGTTACCGGATGGCAAAGCAGTAGGACTCAGTAAAACATAAACACGAACATAATAATATACGCCTATTGTCAATGCGCTGATAGTTTGTCTTGTTGCTGCGGTCTGACATCCCAATGATGTTAATACTCCTCCGCAAGTTCCACTCAGTGTTTCAATATAAGTAGATGCAGCAGTAAGATTACTTCCAAGACTGCTCAATGTAATAGTATGCGTAGTAGCTGTAGCCTGAAAAGTGAACCACACATCGTATGTTGTAGCAGCAGTAGCACCACCACATGCTCCGGCAGGTAAAGAACTTGTTGAACTAAATAAATTTGAAGTTATGCTACTACAAGTTGTTCCAGACGTTAAAGTGGTAGCACCGCTGCAATTATCGTTTGCCGGAGGTGGTTGCGGATGTGTAACACAGATATCAAACTTTCCCTGGCTTGACATCGAAGCTCCTATATTAGATACTCGTATATAATAGGTATTACTAATTGTCAATCCGGTTCCGGTCATTGTAGTTGTACCACAAACTAATGAAGTTAATGAACCACAAGTACCGCTAAACATTTGTATTTCGGGGTTGGTAAAATTATTTTGAAGATTGCTTATCGTAACTGTATGAGATGTTGCTAAAGCCGTAAATTGAAACCAAACATCGTAGTGAGTACCACCTGCTGCACAACCGGCCGGAATGCCGGAACTGGCAGTTGCATTTTTCAAATCTTTTTGAATATTTGAACAGGAAGTTGCTGATGTTAAGGTGGTAGCACCACTGCAATTATCATTTGATGGTTGAGCAAAAACAGTAGCTGAAAAAAGCAAACTTGTTACAGTAAGCAGAATAAATTTTCTGCAAACTATTAAATTAAAAATGCCTGATTTCATGGGTTGGCTTTCTATTTCTGGTAATTATAAATAGGATATTGAACTTGTAAAATAAATATAACAGGCATAGTATTCCAATAGCAGAACCGCTCTTTATTATTGGGAAAACTACGATTGAAAAAAGAGTAATACTCCTTGCAATTATGTTGGAACATTTAATATTTTTGAGCAAAATCCAATATTTTAATTTTATGAGAAAAACCAATCATAATTATTTCTACATTGCTTCTATTATTTTAATGTTTCAGCTATCTTTTGTAAAAGCACAAACTGTTGTGGGCAGTGTAATGAATGAAGTATTTAAGCAAACAACTCTTGTTAATCAGTCTTCAGGTCTAAATGATCCCTGGGAAGTAACTTATGGCAGCGATAATTTTTTATGGATTACTGTTGCTAAAGATTATAAAATTTTGAGAATGGATCCTAATACCGGAACACAGACAACTGTTTTGGATCTTTCGCCAACTGCAACCGGATATTTAACAGCAACAGAACATACAAACTATAACAGACTTGCATGGACAAACAGCGGATCAGTTCCCTGGCCTCAGGGCGGTATGATGGGCCTGGCATTACATCCGCAATTTATGTCGGGTAAACCCTATGTTTATCTAGGTTATGTTCGTTCTCAAGGTTCAGTTCCCACTAATGGTACGGGTCAGTATTATACAAATTTCTTAGTTCGCTTTACTTATAATTCGGGTACTGGAAAACTTGAAAGCCCATTTACAATTTGTGATACGCTGCCGGGGAGCAAGGATCATAATTCGGGTAGAATTATTATTGCACCAATCAGCGGGGTCAATTATCTTTTATATTCCTCAGGAGATATGGGTTCCGGTCAATATGAAAATTTAACTCGTCCGGTTAAAGTACAAAATATTGATTGCTATGAAGGCAAAATTTTACGATTCAATCTTGAAGAAGATGCAGACCCAGTTCAAAACATAGGAGTAAGAAGTGCAAACTATAATAGATGGATACCAAATGGAGCAGGTGCAGCCGGTAATCCATATAATACTTATCTCGGTAAACAAAGTGCTGTATGGAATATGGGTCATAGAAATGTGCAGGGATTTGCAACAGCAAATTTGGGAGGTTCGGATATAATATATGCTTTGTCTCATGGCCCCTACAGCGATGACGAATTAAATATAATGGAAGCCGGAAAAAATTACGGGCATCCTTTGGTCATTGGTTATTCAACAGATAGTAATTATAATGGAGCAAAAGCGGGGCCTTCTACAGGTTCATTACCTTTAATTGCAAGTGTAAGAGGAGAACTTAATAATGTAGATGCCATAAATGCATTGCCATTTGGTACGGGGTATAAAGATCCCATTTATACTTTCTATCCTCAACCTAAGGGAAGCACCATAACCTGTTCTGCGCCCAATCAAAATTATATTCAGGATATTTATAGAAACTGCGCAGGTACGGGTACCAATAATAATTGGAGATCAGAAGCACCTTCGGGTTTAGGTATCTATACATCATCGATTATTCCAGGTTGGAAAAACAGTTTTTTGTTAGCCTCATTAAAATGGGGAAGAGTAGTAAGAGTGAAATTGAATAATAGTTATAACGGATTAACGAATGTAGATGGAGTAGTAGATACAGTGCCTTATTTTGAAAGCAGGAACAGATACCGGGATATGGCTATTTCAAATAATGGGAAAGATCTATTTATCATTATGGATAAATCACTCAGCACATCGGGCCCCAGCCAGGAAAATCCTACAACACTTAACTGTACGGGCTGTGTAGTTAAATATAATTTTATAGGATATAATGACGTAAGTGGTGTAAGTTCAATTTCAACAAGCGTACCAATTGGAACAGGTATTGCAAATACGGTAACGGCTACAACAGAAACAATAATTAATACTGATAATAACAATCTTTGGGTTCCAATTACAGATTCGAATGGAGATATCATTGCGGAAATAGATGCAAATTCCAATAGTCTTGATACAATAACTTCTTCAGTTTATATCAATACAGGTACAGTTCGAACCAGTGTTTCTGGTAAACCGTATCTTGATCGCAGTATCACTATCAAACCTAAGTTTCCAATACCCGGTGGACAATCTGCAAATGTAAGATTGTATTTAAAAGCCTCTGAGCTTGCAGCATTAATTGCTGCACCGGGAAGTGGTGTATCTGGCATAAATGATATTAATATTTTTAAAAATTCCGATGCAAATGGCAGCGCATTAACAGCTACTCCATCCTATATTGTTCCCTTGTCAAGAACAGCCTTTGGCTCAGGTTATGTAATTAAAGTCAACATCACCGGCTTTTCTACATTTTATTTTGCAGGTGGTACATCCATACTGCCGTTGAAACTGATTACATTCTCAGGTTTATATCAAAATAGTATATCCATTTTAAACTGGCAAACAGAATCTGAATTCAATACTGATCATTTTATTGTTGAACGTAAAAATGTCGCAGGAGTGTTTGAAGCAATTGGTACTGTTAATGCCAGCGGAAATACAAATACAAAATCGGATTACCAGTATCTGGATAAAACAGCAGGAGGATTGAATGCCCAGGTGATTTATTACCGCCTGAAAATGGTAGATAAAGATGGCATATATAATTATTCTTCAATAGTTGCAATCAGGATTCTTGACCTGACAACTACTTCCGTAACTATTTATCCAAACCCGGTAAAAGGAGAAGCTTTAGTTTCTGTCACAACCGTATTAGATGCGAAAATCAACTGGCAGTTGATCGATAATACAGGAAGAGTTTTGATTAATAAAAACACAATGCTGAGAAGTGGTGTAAATAATATTTCTGTTGATTTAAGTAATTTTTCAACCGGAACTTATTTTATTAAACTAACCGGAGAAAATATAAATGAAGTGAAGAAACTGCAGAAGCAGTATTAATCCCATTTAATTAAAGTTGCAAGGCTGTCTTTTAAAGACAGCCTTTTTTATTGAATCAGAAGGTATTCCAGAATCTAAGGCTTACTAAACCATGTAAATAAAAGAAATATTACTTCAATTCGGGTTAAAAAAATCCGTTGAACTACTCAAGTTTCTTTTCTGATTTTATTTCTTCAGTTGTTGGTAAAAGAGGATGTAAGAAATTATTTCAGCGACGCAAATGTGACAGGTATATTGTCTGTTGACAGCTCTTTACAACAATTATACTTTCGGGATATAAAATACAAACTCTATGAAACAATTTATTCTTATTTCAGCATTAGCTGTTTCAGTTATTTCAACAGCATCTACGCCTGTTAAAATTCAATCCCTTAATTCTAAACAAATCATTGCCTCAGCTTTCTTTAATGATTTTAGTTTTGTAAGAGGTCATCGTCAGGGAAAAAGTATTACGATTACCTGGGGAATGATTTCTAACACAGGTCTTGTTGGCTTTGACATTGAAAAAACAAATCAGGATCCCAGCGATCCTTATTCTGTTTGGGAAGATGCTGGCTCAATAGCCGGTAGCAATGCAAGATCATTTAAATTAAATGATCCAAACGTATACCCCGGCCAGACACATTACCGCATTACAGCATGGTTTTCCGATTCAAGATCATCTACTTCTGATATCGTAACCGTGAAAATTGTTAGCCATTAATAATTTTTTATGCAATTGCTGGTTAATTTTTAATCAGCAATTGTTTTCCGTATTCCACCGGGGGCTGTTGTGTTGTGATAAAACTATACTCTATGAAAAAAAATTTACTCATTGTATTTGTGGTATTGTCTTTCGTACAGCAGAAAATCAATGCACAAATAACATCACCTGTAATACGTGCAAACTTTGGTGTGGATGCTGATCTTCGGGCTAATTATTTCAACGGTGCACTTTCTGCCGGTAACGATGACTGGTTTAATAATGGCGCTTTAGGTTTGGGTGCATTTATTATTGATACTGCAGGAGCGGCAGCAAAAATTGCCGGTTACCTTTCCGATGTGTCCCCATGGCCTAAAAGAATGAGCTCTTTTTACCGCACTATGAGCAGGCCGCAATTTAGTATTGTCAATAACAGGCTTTGGATTGATGCGATATTCGTACGTGATTATCATGGCAACGATACAACTGTTTATACATCCGGGTCAGATAAAAATGGAATGAGCCCGGCCAATTGGACAGGAGGTATACAGGGAATCCCTGATAAAAATGATATTCTCGATATGCTAGTGCACGTCAGGAGGGCAGGTCCTACTGCTACGGATTCGTTGTGGATGTTTGGTGGTATATCTCTTGATAACACCACGGGTAACCGTTATTTCGATTTTGAAATGTACCAGTCAGATATTTATTATGACAGGCCTTCTGGAAAATTCTTTGGATACGGACCGGATGCGGGCCATACAAGCTGGACATTTAATGCAGCAGGAAATATAATTACAGCGGGAGATATTATTTTCAGCGGTGAATTCCAAAGCGGTACTTTAACCAAAATTGAGGCACGGGTCTGGGTTAAAAAAACAGACTGGCAAACTGTAGTACCAACAGCTTTTAACTGGAGTGGCTTGTTTGATGGTGCCAATGCGGCTGCTTTATATGGTTATGCCAGTATATCTCCAAAAACTGCGGGTGCATTTTATACAGGACTGGGAAGTGCTAATAATACATGGTCGGGGCCTTATGGGCTGGTTTTACAGGACAACAGTCTTGCATATACTGGTGGCGGACCTGCCTCTACTATTAATGGAAAATATATCGCAGACCAATTTATTGAATTCTCTGTGAACCTCTCTAAATTAGGCCTTGATCCGGTAACCTTGCTGGGAGGAGATATCTGCGGAACGCCTTTTAACCGGATTGTTGTAAAAACGCGGGCATCTGCATCCTTCACTGCAGAATTAAAAGATTTCGTGGCACCTACTGATTTATTCCTTGCGCCAAGGGCCCAGTTGGAAACAATAACTCCTTATATCTGCGATTCGGGAAGTATAAGTAATATATATGTTAGAAATCCAGTAGCTACGTCTACTTATATATGGTCAACTCCTAATGGCCATATTGTCGGCAGCACTACCGGCCCTTCTATCAATGTAGATACTGCAGGAACATATATTGTCAGGCAATACCTGCAGGTAGGTTGTTCTTTATATGCTGATGACACACTTGCAATTTTGCGATTTAATGATTGCGATTTATTGGATAAAAATCTTACAGAATTCAGTGGGGTGCTGAATAAAAATTCAGCAAGCCTGTACTGGAGAGTAAACCACAATGAGCAAATAAATTCTTTTACCCTTGAATACAGTCTGGATAAAAATAATTTTGTTTTAGCTGAAACAGTAAGTCCTGCTGATGAATCCGGCCCTTTAGCTTACTCATCAAATCATGATGTAAGCAATATCAATTCGACAATTATTTATTACCGGCTACGCCTTACCGGAAAAAATGGCCGCGTTGTTTACAGCAATATTGTATCGGTTAGAATTAGCAGTGCAATAAAAAGTGGCTTGTTGATTTATCCCAATCCCTCTGTTTCAGAAAAATTATTTGCCTCCGTTAGTTCTTTAAAGGGAGGCGAAGCTGAATATATCATTACGGATATAAACAGTAAAACCATCAGCCATAAAAAAATAATTTTATATGCAGGAAACAATACAATCAGTTTGTCCGAGCTGGATAACAGCCAGCCCGGTGCTTATTTTATTAAAATGATTGTAGATGAAAATACATTTATTCAAAAAATAATTATTTCAAAATAGTTATAACCGTTGAGCTTTATCCTGAACAAAACCCTTTCTTAATTGAAGGGGTTTTTGTTTTCACCTGAACAGACTGAAACGAAAATTGCGGTTTTAAAATCAGTATCTTATTTGAAATGTACTTATAAGGGTTTAATTTTTTAATAAACCACAATTTATAACCGTAACTTTAAATTAATGTTTAACCCCTAAATATATTAATTGTATGAAAAAATACTTACTAACCTTAATTCCGGCCCTTCTTATTGTCTTTAATTCTGAGGCTCAAATTTGTTCAGGAACCGGGAGTATTAATTATCAGCGATGGAATAATATCAATGGAACTGCCGTTTCGAATCTTACTTCCAATTCAAATTATCCAAACAATCCTTCATTAACCGGTACTCGTACGCTGTTTGAAATGCTAACAAATATTGGAAATAATCTAGGCATCAGAATGAATGGTTATATCTGTCCGCCCACAACAGGAAATTATATATTCTGGATTGCCAGTGATGCCAGTGCTGAACTCTGGTTAAGCACTACCAGCAATACTGCAAATAAAGCAAAGATTGCATTTAATACAAGTTCAACCAATTCAAGGGAATGGACAAAATACAGTACACAAAAATCTGTTGCTATTTCGCTGATTGCAGGACAGCAATATTATGTGGAAGCATTAATGAAAGAAGGAACCGGTGGTGATAATCTTGCAGTAGGATGGGCAAAACCAGGACAATCAACTAGTGCACCCAGTGAAGTTATTCCTGGTTCAAGTCTGATGACACAGTTGCCCGATACGCAGGCCCCAACTGTTCCAACAAACCTGAGCTCGTCCAACATCACAACAAATTCATTTACGTTGTCATGGACCGCTTCAACTGATAATGTTGGTGTAACCGGTTATGATGTTTATCAGAATGGAGTAAAGATTAATCCGTCAAATATTACAACAACATCTTATAATGTTACCGGCTTAACGCCAGCCACTACATACAGTTATTATGTAAGGGCAAAAGATGCAGCAGGTAATACATCGGCAAATAGTAATTCATTAAATGTTACAACGAATTTACCCGATTTAATTCCTCCAACTGCTCCAACCAATTTGCTTTCATCAATAATTACACAAACAAGTTTTATCTTGAAATGGACAGCTTCAACTGATAATGTAGGGGTAACCGGTTATGATGTTTATCGTGATGGGGTAAAAATAAATCTATCATTGGTTTCAACAACAACTTATAATGTTACCGGCCTGTCTCCAGCTACTTTATATTCAATGACAGTGAAAGCTAAAGATGCAGTAGCAAATGAAAGTTTAGAGAGTCTTCCACTCTTAATAACTACACTTACTTCCACTGTACCAACCGAAACATTTACCCAACGTACTATTTTAGCCAATCAGCGAATGCCGCATGATTTAGTATACGGGCCTGACGGTAACATTTGGTTTACGGAAAGATTTGCCGGCAGAGTAAGTTTTGTTAATCCTGTAACAACTGTAAAAACAACTGTACTAACATTGGGTTCAGCAATGGTACTTGTTCTGGGACAGGACGGGTTAATGGGACTTGCATTGCATCCTGAATTTAATACAGGTAAACCCTATGTTTATATTTCATACACCTACCAGTCATTGAGTAGTACAGTTCGGAAAACAAGGATTGAAAGATATACTTACAATTCAACCTTACAAGTATTGGAATCTCCGGTTACTGTTTTGCAGGATATACCGGGTAGTAATGATCATAACTCTGCACGTATTGCAATAGGACCTGATTTGAAATTGTATTATTCAGTTGGTGATATGGGTGCGGGACAATATGATAATATTAGCAGACCCAATAATGCACAGAACACTAGTATTTATGAAGGGAAAATTCTTCGGCTGAATACTGAAGCAGATGGTTTAGGGTCATGGATACCGACTGATAACCCGTTTGGTAATGCTATTTATACATTTGGCCATCGTAATCCCCAGGGACTTGTATGGGGAAACGTAAATGGAGTGAATATTTTATATAGCGATGAACATGGTCCATTCAGTGATGATGAAATAAATATTATAGAAACAGGACGTAATTATGGATGGCCCAATGTGATCGGATGGTGCGATGGTAACTATAACGGAAAAACTACCGGCGGGTTCACTATTGTAAATGAGCAAAATAATTGTGTAACATTAAATGCTAAAGAACCACTTCGTTCATTATTCCCTTCTGCTAATCCACCAACAGGCGGCGATAATATGTTGTGGCCATCAGTAGGACATTCGGGTTCAGATTTTTACGGAAGTACTGCTATACCGGGCTGGCAAAATTCATTGCTTATTGCAAATTTGAAAAAAGGAACTGTTTCAAGATATAAGTTGAGCAATGACGGCCAAAGCATCATTTCAGATACCATACATTATTTCCGTGGATTGGGTAGGTTCAGAGATGTCATTGTTTCTCCTGACGGAATGAAAATTTATGTTGCCTGTGATTCCAGTGGATCTACATCAGGGCCAACCGGTGGCTCGACTACTACACCTGCAAATCCAGGTAGTATACTTGAGTTTACTTATGTGATTCCTCCAGCTGCCAAATATTCGAACCTTATTACAGAGAATGTTACTGACAGGAGCATTGATGTTTATCCGAATCCGGCAAGTACGTATATTATAGTATATAATTATACAACTACAGATAGCAGAATGATTGAATTGATTGATTTGAACGGCAGGGTTGTAAGCCGAAAAAAATCAACTGCTTTGACTACAAGGATGGAAACAGGAGATCTGTCTAACGGATTTTATATTCTGAAAGTAACCGATAATAAAAGCAGAACTATTCGGACAGAAAAAATTATTATACAACATTAGAAGAAATAAAAACGCACCTCAAAGCCACTTTTAAATAGTGGCTTTTTTATTTTTGAAGTGGTCACCCGGTATCATTCAAGTACATTTGCAAACATGTATTCATTAAAAAAATCACTGGGACAGCATTTTTTAAAAGATGAAAATATATGCCGCAAAATTACGGATGCCTTGCAACAACAACCGTTTAATCAGCTACTGGAAGTAGGACCCGGTGGAGGTGCATTGACAAAATATTTATTACAAATTCAGGATATAGCGTTTAAAGCTGCGGAATTGGACGATGAAAAAGTAGAATATCTTTTAAAAACATTCCCTGAGCTAAAAAATAAAATTATTCATCAAGATTTTTTGGAAATAGAAAAGCCATTTGAAGGCGCCTTTACCATCATTGGAAATTTTCCATACAATATTTCAACACAAATTTTATTTAAAGTATTGGAGTGGAAAGAAGAAGTGGATTGTGTAATTGGAATGTTTCAAAAAGAAGTAGCACAACGGGCAGCAGCAAAAGAAGGGAATAAAACATACGGTGTGCTAAGTGTACTGGTACAGGCTTTTTATGATGTTGAGTATTTATTTGAAGTAAGCCCAGCATGTTTTCAGCCGCCACCAAAAGTAAAAAGTGCAGTAATACGATTAACGCCGGTAAAAGAAAAATTGAAAATGAAATCGGAGAAAGATTTTTTTGTATTGGTAAAAGCAGCATTCAATCAAAGAAGGAAAATGTTGCGAAATCCGGTAAAAGGATTGTTTGATGCAGCGTTCTTGCAAGATGATTTGTTTAGTAAAAGAGCCGAGCAACTGACAGTAAAAGAATTTGCAGAGCTCACCTTTAAAATGTTATAACCGAAATGGCTAAAATAATAATTACAGCAAAGGCTCATCAGGTATTAAAGGAGCAGTTAACAAAGAAAGGATATGAAGTGCTTTATCTTCCTGAAATTACATACGATGAATTATTTGAGATGGTAAATGAAGTGGAAGGATTGGTAGTAACAACAAGAATAGAGATTGATAAAGGAATTATTGATAAAGCGCATCACTTAAAATGGATTGGAAGGTTAGGAAGCGGAATGGAATTGATAGATATAGATTATGCAGAAAGCAAAAATATTAAATGTGTAAGCAGCCCCGAAGGAAACCGGAATGCAGTTGGTGAGCATACACTCGGCATGCTTTTATGCCTTATGAATAACCTGGCAGCATCGCAGGAGCAGATTAAAGATGGTAAATGGCTGCGCAATGAAAACCGCGGGTATGAATTAACTGGAAAAACAGTAGGTGTTATTGGTTTTGGAAATACGGGTTCTGCATTTGCAAACCTCTTACTGCCATTTCATGTTACCGTGCTGGCTTATGATAAATATAAATTTGATTTTGGAAATGAATATATCCGCGAGGCAAATCTGGAACAGATTTGCCGTTATGCTGATGTTATCAGCTTTCATGTGCCACTTACCGATGAAACACACCACATGGGAGGAAAAGATTTCTTCAATACAC
>JANLSA010000208.1:0-2952 GCA_031362085.1 Bacteroidota bacterium
TGGCATTGTTAAAAAATTTATTAAAGTTGAAAATCTGGCTGCCGGACAGGCAGGCGGGCAAACAAATTTGCACGGTACTGTAAAAGTTTCCGGCTTGGGTGGCAATCCTTACCGTGATGGAAGTTTTGAATATTATATGAGTGAGCCGGTAATTGTAAATGATCCAAAAGGTCTCGGTGCTTTTTTATTAGCAAGCAATGAAATGGAAATGCTGCCGACTATGCCCATTGGAAAAAATAAAACTGTTTTACTCGATCGATATTTCAACAGTGAAAAAAGAAAAGATGCCGGGGGTGCATTAGATTACTGGCATTATACATGGAAAGAAAAAAGTAACCCGGGATTTTATACACTGGGAAATATATTTGAAAGACATGGCGCAAAACTTTCTTCGCTTAATGTAGCTCCTTCTGCAACCAATCTTAACAAAGCGTCAGTTTATATTATTGTTGACCCGGACCATACAAGAGATAACCCAGCGCCAAACTATATAACTACTAAAAATGTAAAAACAATCAGCGAATGGGTGAAAGCCGGAGGTACATTATTAATGATGGCAAATGATAGCAATAATTGCGATATAAAACATTTTAATCTGCTTGCTGCTGCATTTGGAATCAAATTCACGGACAAGAGTTTGAATATGGTAAAGAATGATGTCTATGAGCAGGGAGTTGTTTTACCAGGTGCCGGTAATCCTGTGTTTAAATCACCAAAAAAAATGTATTTAAAAGAAGTAAGTGCTTTGGAAATAAAATCACCGGCAACAGCTAACGCTGTAAAAGATGGTGATGTGATTATAGCTACTGCCAATTATGGTAAAGGAAAAATACTTGCTGTAGGTGATCCCTGGTTATATAATGAATACCTGGATGGCAGAAAATTACCTGCTGAATATGAAAATTATAAAGCAGCAGAAGATTTGGTTAAATGGTTATTAAAATAATTGTAGAAAAAATTAGTTTTTTAAATGAAACAACGGATTTTAAAAGTACATCCAAAAGATAATGTAATCGTTGCTTTAACAAACCTGAAAAAAGGGGAAGTGATTTCTTTTGAAAGTGAAGGCTATACACTACAGGATGACATTAATGCCAAGCATAAGTTTTTTGCCCATGATATGAATGCGGGTGATGCAATAATAATGTATGGCGTATTGGTTGGCAAAGCACAAAATTTTATACCACGCGGCGGATTAATGACTACAGTTAATACCAAACATGCAGTTGACCCTTTTACTTATAAGCCTTATAATTATCATTGGCAGGCTCCAGATATTTCAAAATTTAAAAACAGAACATTTAACGGCTATCATCGTAAAGATGGCAATGTAGGTACTGCAAATTATTGGCTTTTTATGCCAACTGTTTTTTGTGAAAACAGAAATTTAGATGTAATCCGGGAAGCATTGCATAATGAACTGGGATATGCGGTAACTGATAAATATAAAAGCTATACACATCAGTTAATTCAAGCTCATAAAGAAGGAAAAGACATTTCATCCATGGATATTTTTTCTTCTCCTTTGGAGAGGGCCGGGGTGAGGTTATTTAAAAATGTGGATGGAATAAAATTTTTAAATCACCAGGGAGGATGTGGTGGCACTAGACAGGATGCAGGAATACTTGGTAAACTTTTAGCCTCTTATGCTGATCATCCGAATGTAGCCGGCGTTACCGTTTTAAGTTTAGGTTGTCAGAATTTGCAAGTCAATGATTTATTAAATGACTTAAAACAACGCAATCCGGATTTTGATAAACCCCTTTATATTTTTGAACAGCAACAATCGCAAAGCGAAGAACAATTAATTGCTGAAGCTATCCGTAAAACATTTGAAGGGTTAATTGAAATAAATAAACAGGAACGTAAACCTGCATCGCTGGATAAATTATGTATTGGAGTAAAATGCGGGGGCAGCGATGGCTTTAGTGGCATCTCCGCAAATCCTGCTGTTGGTTATACATCAGACCTGGTAGTTGCATTAGGCGGTAAAATTTTATTAGCAGAATTTCCTGAACTCTGTGGAGCAGAACAAAATTTGATTGACCGCACAAAAGATGAAGCAGCAGCAAAAAAATTTATTTATTTAATGACAGCATACAATGATGCCGCTCATAAAGTAGGTTCTGGTTTTCACATGAATCCATCACCCGGTAATATTAAAGATGGATTAATAACAGATGCTATTAAAAGTACAGGTGCTGCAAAAAAAGGAGGCACATCCCCAGTGGAAGATGTATTGGATTATACAGAACCTGCTGTAAAGCCCGGCTTGAATTTAGTTTGTACACCCGGCAATGATGTGGAAGCAACAACTGGTAAAGCAGCAAGTGGTGCAACACTTATTTTATTTACAACCGGATTGGGTACTCCTACCGGAAACCCCGTTTGCCCAACAATAAAAATTTCAACCAATTCTTCTTTGACAAAAAGAATGAATGATATCATTGATATTGATTGCGGTCCTATAGTAGAAGGTGATAAAACCATAGAACAAATGGGAGAGGAAATATTAGAGTATTGCATTAAGGCAGCAAGCGGAGAAATAATTCCAAAAGCAGTTTTGCTGAATCAGGACGATTTTATTCCGTGGAAACGCGGAGTGAGTTTGTAATTATTTTTTTGAGTCGCAGTAATAAATGAAATAGGAATTATACTTTACTTTATTAATAACTGTTATCGCTGTTTACTATTTGACTTATTCCTTTTTTAGCGTAATGACTTTTGCTTTCTTCTGAGCTTTCAATGCCAATTCAGTAGCTAGAAAACAATGTGCTTGTGGCATAGCTGTTTCGGTTCGGTTTAATACATCATCAACAAACTGTTGGCCGAATGGAAGCGGTTCTTTGCTACAATCAATGTATCGGGTTTCTTTTTGATTCACCAGGTAAAGATGATTACCTCCCGGATGTTGAGATGCGATATCAACATTTTTACGTATTTCAATAAAAC
>JANLSA010000251.1:0-1873 GCA_031362085.1 Bacteroidota bacterium
TTTCCGGTTAAAACTAATTGGTCTTTATACTTCATATAATACAAGGTTGCAGATACATTCCATTTTAGTTTTACCAATTCAGCCCCAGCTTCCCAGTCATACAAGCTTTCTGATTTGGGTTGTTGATTAAGCTCTGTTTCAAAATCGTCCCGGTTGGGTTCTTTATTTGCTACCGCATACGAAAAATATCCTTTCCAGTTATTTTTTGAATAGCTGATACCCGCTTTTGGATTAAAGAAATTGAAATGGGTATCCATAACTATTGCGGGGTTGTTTCTAAAGCCATTGATAATATAATTTACGTTACGGTATTGTAAATCATAAAACAAATGCCAATTGGTGGCGAAATGAATTTGTTCTTTCAGATAAACAGTAAAATCTTTTTTATTTGCATTGAGGTTATACCAATTTTTGATTGCAGCTAAACCTTTTTCGGCCCAGATTACTTTTCCAAAATGCAAACCTTCATAGCGGTTTACAGAACCACCTAGTGTAATGTCAGTAATTTTATTTTTGTAGTTTATGGAAAAAATATTTCCATAATAGTCATTGTCAAGCCATAATTGTCTTACCATATCTGAAGTGGTAATGGTGTTGTTTGGATAGGGCAATCCATAATCTGCATAATCTTCATTGGCTTTGTACTGCTCATAGTATCCTTTTCCTTTTATATAAAACAAAGCTGTATTGAAGTTTATTTTATTATTGAATTGATGATTAAAAAAAAGTTGATAATGTTTCTGTTTGTAGTTGTCAGTTTCGTTATCATAAGGCTCTCCTGCTTTTTCGGAACCGGCATAGTTTATTTTTCTGTTTCCAGCTTTTAAATCCGATGCTGAAATACCATACCATGCCTGATACGTTTTTTCATTTCCGGTAAAAACATTGAAACGCAAAGAAGATTTTTTATTGAACCAGGCGGTGGAGAAATAAAGCGACTTCAATTTACTGCTTGCTCTGTCAATAAACCCATCGCTGCTTATTCTTGAAATACGAAAATCGGTAGTGAAGTGTTTTTTGATAATTCCCGTGCCTGCTTTCAAAGTATTTTTCCAGGTGTTAAATGAACCCACTGAATTATTAAATTCTAAATAGGAGTCTTCATTTTTTTCGTTGCTGCTAAAATTGATGGATGCACCGAACGCCCCTGTTCCATTAGATGATGTACCCACACCTCTTTGTATCTGCACACTGCCAACTGATGAATTAAAATCAGGAAGGTTTACAAAAAACGTTCCCTGGCTTTCAGGGTCATTAAAAGGAATTCCATTCAGGGTAATATTTATTCTTGAAGCATCCGTGCCGCGAATGCGGATTCCGGTATATCCAACACCATTCCCGGCATCTGCATTTACAACTACGGAAGGTGTTTGATTTAATAAAAAAGGAATATCAACTCCGGTATTGATTTTTTCCAGCATGGCTTTTGAAATATTTGTTTTGGTGAAAGGAGAATTTTCTCCGGCACGGATGGCTCTTATTTCTACCGGCGTATGAATATAAAAACTATCCGCCTTGTTATCTTTTTCCTGGCTAAAAGCAAGATGAACCATAAAAACAGCCATAATAAAAAAAACATTCCTCTTCATTTCCAAATTTTTTTATTCCACTTGATAGCGGAACAGGTTAAAATAAATCAAACGGGAAATGCTGTGGAGAAAGGAAATAAAACTGACCTCCTTCCCTTCGCAGGCATTACCCTGATCAGGTTCAACGGGTATTTCTCAGTCCTGTAAACAGCGGACACCCCGGGAAACAATAAACATTAAAGCAAATGCTTTTTAAAAGAACGGTACAAAAATAAGGAAAATTATTTTTAACTCAGAGTAACCTTTAATCAATGAAATTCGTATTATAGAAAAACCGATTGATA
>JANLSA010000258.1:0-2098 GCA_031362085.1 Bacteroidota bacterium
ATGAATATTCGCATGGTGAATTTTACAATCGAATCGGATTTTATAATCGGACTTTCAAAATTCCTACATGGTTTGACGAAGGATTGGCAATGCAGAATGATTATAGAGATTATTATTCTGAAGATACATTAAAAGTAAAGTCAAACAATTTCAAGAATTTGCCGGACATTAAACAATTAAAATCGGCCGGACAGTTTCTTGCAGGTTCTCATGAACAAATTATGCTTAATTATATGGCGGCAAAACATGAAATAAAAAATTGGTACACGAAAGAAAAATTGGATAAGTTTATTAAAGACATAAATTCAGGTAAATCATTTAAAGAGGCTTACGGTCAATAAGTCTGCCGCTAACATTGGTATTGCTGCAACTTAAGTACACTACCACTAAACGAACTAAATATGAAAAGACAAAATCACTCATTTTACTTAATCGGTCTCTTTCTATTATTTTCATGCAATCAGAAAAGTAAAACTGATTTTTATCTTCCGGCAGAATGGGAGCCCCAGACAGGCATTATTGTTGGGGGAAGTGATGATGCTGCTACCTTTGAAATGATCACGCAGCTTAGTAATGAAATGAAAGTGTATTGCATTGTTGTCGATAGTGCGATGGAAACTTACAAAAAGAAATTTACAGATGCCGGAATAATCTTGGATAGTATTCAGTTTTTATCGTCTTCATCTGATTTTAGCTATGCTCAACGTGATGGATTATTATTCATGAAAAATGATAATGGTGAAAAACGGCTTGTGAATTTTGCCTGGAATTTATATGGGTGGTATTTTGAGCCGGCATATAAAGATTACATAGAAGCAGATAAAAAAAAGAGAGAATTATATACCGCACTCCATCTTAAAGCATTTCCTTATCCCGTAATTTCTTCTTCCATGGTCAATGAAGGCGGAGGTATTGAAACAAATGGAAAGGGAACCCTATTACAGGTTGAATCCATGAATATGCATCGCAACCCGGGAATGACTAAGGAAGTTCAAGAAGCTGAATTGAAAAGAGTGCTAAATATAAAAAAGGTAATCTGGTTAAAGGAAGGTGCAGCAGAAGATCCATCCGGTTGGGGTACGCTTATAACTGGTAATTATTTTGGCATTGGTGTAAAAGGGCATCTAGATGAGTTTTGTCGTTTTGTAAATTCAAATACCATTTTAATTTCATATCCTGATTCGGCAGAAGCAGCACTTGATCCTGTAAAAAAGATCACGTTGGAGCGAATGAAAGTAAATTACGAAATTTTAAAAAACGCCACTGACCAGGATGGCAAACCATTCACTATTGTTAAAATGCCGGTGCCTGATAATGATTACATGACTTTTGCATTAGACACTGTTAGTAAGAATGATGAAATAAAATTTCTTTCACAACAAATCCTCTTTGAACAGAGGAAATTTTCAGTTGGAGACACTGTACACTTTGTACCAGCAAGTAGTTACTTGAATTTTTTGATCACCAACAAAACTGTATTCGAAGCCAAATACTGGACAGAAGGAAAATCAGCAACTTCAAAAGCAAAAGATGAGAAAGCAAGCCTAATACTAAAGCAATATTTCCCGGATAAAAGAATTTATCAGATAAATACAGCAGCAACGAACCATAATGGTGGGGGCCTTCATTGCTGGAGCATGCAGGTGCCTAAATAATAAATTTATTTTCGATAAAGAATAAGCTGCAGCTAACATTGGTTTGCCGCAATTTGGGCATGACCAACAAACTTCATCAACATTTCGCTACCAATCATTGGCTATGGGTATGACCGTTTATTAATTCGCCTGCGCAGTTTGCTACGCTCGTAGTGCGCAGGCTCAGTTTGGTTTTATCAATAAAGTTTACGTTCTTTAATTAGCAACGTCACCGGGCTGACACAGCTACAAATACCCAAACTGCGGCAAGCCCCGGGCGTCAGACTGTCTAAAAACTCTCCTTCTCTTAAAACTCTGCTTGTACAATTTCAGGTAAGACTTATAGATGATCATTTAAACAGCCTTCAAAAAATATAGTGAGTACCGGTTTAAAAAATGTGATGGCTCATTTTGTCTGCAAATCATTTTGATAAAGCCGTTTTTTAAATCGCAGACTACTTTTG